>CAZHNR010000052.1:0-8306 GCA_964534065.1 uncultured Methanosarcinales archaeon | reverse complement strand
GGAGTGCCTTTTAATTCTGCATCTCCGTACTTAAATCCAGGCGAGTATTCTTCACGATCATCAATATCAATACGCAAACCAACTGCTTCTAATTCTTTCTTCAACGTAAACGCTGCATCTAAAACAGCTTCTTTTTGTTCTGGAAATTTTTTGTTTGTAATAGGAATGATAACTGCTTGTGTTGGTGCTGCACGTGGCGGAAGAATAAGTCCTTTGTCATCACTGTGCATCATAATCATGCTTCCCATAATTCTTGTTGAAAAGCCCCAGCTAGTTTGAAAGGGATAATGATTTTCTTCATCTTTTCCTCGGTACGTGATAGCAAATCCTTTTGCAAAACCTTGACCGAGATGATGGCTTGTTCCTGCTTGCAGAGCTTTTCCGTCAGGCATAAAACTTTCAATAGTATAAGTGTGCTTAGCACCAGGAAATTTTTCCTTCTCGCTTTTTTTACCGATGACTGCAGGTACAGCTAAGAGTTCTTCTGATAATTTCTTATACTCTTCAATCATAAGTTTTGCTTCAGCTTCCGCTTCGTCGTCAGTTGCATAGACACAATGTCCTTCTTGCCAGAGAAACTCCCTGGAGCGTAAAAATAATTTTACATCACTTACTTCCCAACGAACAACGTTGGCCCACTGATTAATGCGCAGCGGCAAGTCACGGTAACTGCGAATCCATTTCGCGTAACTATCATACATGATAGTTTCACTTGTTGGCCGAACAGCTAATCGTTCCTTGCTGTCAGATTTTTGTTCTATCCATGCAAGTTCCGGTGCAAATCCATCAACATGATCTGCTTCTTTTTGAAAGAAACTTTCAGGAATAAAGAGAGGAAAATACGCGTTTTTAACTCCAATAGTTTTAAGTCGTGCGTTAAAGTAATCCATAATAAGTTGCCAAACGCCATACCCTAAAGGTCGAATTACTGCACAGCCTTTCACTGCAGAATAATCAGCAAGTTCACTCTTGAGTACTACTTGAGAATACCATTCAGCAATATCTTCGGACTTGCTTACGGTGATACCCATTTCATTCTTTTTTACCATACTTTCATCCACTAAGTCCCGTCACTTAATAAAGCTTACTTCAAGAACCTAAAAAATACCAAACATAAGTTTTACGAGCAGTGACTTTCAAATGAATGGCGAAAGAAATCTTTACTTGTCAGAAAACATATTCCTGCGGACGGGTTGCAAGGTTCCAAAAAACCTTAAATTTTTTGGACGAATATCTAAAAGTCAAGAAGTAGAGAAATAAAAAACAAATTTATTCGTGCGGAAGACTTCTTCGCACAGATAAAGGAATGATTCCAGCGTCAAATTCTCTTTTTGCAATTTCTACAGGGTTGTATTTCATTGCAACAAAATCTTCTTCACTGAAGTCAAGAAGAGGCTTTGCGCCTTGTGAAAGTTGTAGAGCTCGTGAGCCAATAAGTCGCGCCTTTTCATAGACGGTAAATGTTCCTTCTTCTGAAGAAAGGTTGAGTTCGTGAGTAGAATTATCTTCTGCCATAGGCCAAAGAAGTGTGTTTTGATTTATAAACCTTGCTGGTGGCGTTCTTTAGGGAGTTCGTAGGCGATATTCATAGCTCTACCAGCAAATATTGCCGCCAGGCCATACGAAAAGCCAAAGCTGAAATACTTCGCGTAACTTGGTGTGGACTCTAAGTAAGGAGCGATAGCCGTTCCAATCTCTGGAGAATAATACATTCCCATCACAAAACCAGCAGAAATAAGGCTACAGAGTGTAATACGATTATTTGCTTTCATAGTTTCTAATCATTCGTAGACCACCCATCAGCGACAAAGCAGTACCTGCCAGGACGAAAGGAGCGTAGGAAATGTACTTTAGCGATTCGCTACAGACATAACTGAGCATATCATAACTTGCTCCCGCGTGCGTTGTCACATAATCAGAAACTTCCTGTGCAAAAAAAGGTGATGCGACAAGCATACTTGCACCAAGCATAAATTCAAGTCCACCTTGAGTTTTTTCATTCATACCTGAGTAAATCCTAAGAGAAATTATAAACTTTTGTGCAAGAACGCATGGCACTTTATAAAAACACCATTTGTCCAACCAAAACCAGACTGTGTAGGATAGCGACCGGATTTACCCACATCAAGATTAACGACATCATACTTTTCCCACAGCTTTCCTGTATCTGCAAACACTTTTTTGTTCAAGTTAAGCCACTTCTGTGCCAGACGTTTCGCATCTTCAACGTAGCCGTAGTTACGCAGGCCTTGAATTGTTAACCATTGCAGAGGAGGCCAGCCATTCGGATAATCCCATTGACGATAGGGTGTAAGTAAATTTTCTTTCTGAGTCGTAACTAATCCGCCCTCACACTCAAAGTCGTTAAGGTGTAGTATCAAATCCTTTGCTTGTTCCGGGGTTGCAAGGCCAGCCCATAAAACGACAAAGGCTGCCACAGATTTGAAACCCGTCGTTTTTTTTGCTTGATAATTGTAGTCATAAAAATATCCCTGATGATGCATGAGCGCACAGAGAAAATACTTTCTTTTATTCGCGGCTTCCAGAAACAGCGTGGAGTCTTGACCAAGTTCGTCATGAAAAAAAGCAAGATCACATTCTACTTTATAGAGAATAGCATTTAAGTCAACGGGAAGAATATCTAGACATCGGTCACCAAATCGCGAGGTCATATCCCAGCCACTTTCATGTTCGGCAGTTAAGTGCATATACCAGTGATCACAATACCGTGCAAGTCCTTCGTGAACAGTATGTTGCGGTTCCATCCAGTACCTATACTCTTTCTTTGCTGCGACACACATACTTTCAAGCCATTCTTTATCTTGTGTCCTAGTATATACTTCACGAATCATCGATGTAAAAAGCGGTGGCTGACTAATACCTAGATTATAATACCTATTTCGTGAAGGAATTATACCAAACTTATTCACCAGAAAAGCGAGGTTTTGCACCATTCCTTTTGCGAGTGGGACGTTGCCTTGCGCAAGTAACCCTAAAATTATGAAATAACTATCCCAATAGAATTGATCGTTGTCAAAAAGTCCTTGAGTTGAGGTTGGAGCAATGTAGGGATAGGGTAAACCAATACACACATCTTTATCGTGAGCAATAAACACCTCTTTATGCTGCGCTTCAATATAACGCAGAATTTCCTCACACATACACAAATTTTAGAGAGGTCGCTATAAAAGTTTTTGCATCCAAGATTTTTCGTTCTTAATCTCACCGTCCCAGCCATGTCCTGGGTAGAAATGCGTACTCTCAGGAAGTTGAGTCAAGCGTGCAAGGCTTTGCTTCATGGCTTGAGGGCTGCTTCCTGGCAAATCAACTCGTCCATGAGTGCCCACAAATAAGGTATCTCCTGAGATAAGCAAATTCTGTTCTTTAAACCAGAAACAAACGCTTCCAGGACTATGTCCGGGCGTGTGCAGCACTTCTGCGTGAAATGGACCTATCTCAACAGTAGTGCCTAATTCTTTCAAAGGTTTGCTAGGAAGCGTCAAATCAACGCCGTAATGCTGCTGGGCTCGCAGTGCCATCACCTGCATCGTAAGAATATCGAGTGTGTGCATATACTGAGAAACGTCAGTAAAGCAATGTAAGGCGCCAATATGATCAAAATGATTATGCGTACAAAGAACTGCTAAAAGCTTCTTCTCTCCAATAAGTTCCTTAATAGCAGCTAAATCTTCCGGAGCATCGCTACCAGGGTCAATAAGAAGACACTCATTTCCTATAGTGAGGACATAAGTATTCTCTTTAAGCATCCCAACAGTTGCTTTTTGGACATCCATACACAAGACAAAAGCCTGCGAGATTTATAAATATACAGAAAGAAAAAGAAGAAATGAGCACTATATTTATATACTATAGCCACTATAATAACTATAGAATGAAAAGTAGCATACAACTTTCAAAAGAAACAAAAGAACTCATCAGTACCTTTGGAAGTAAAGAAGACACCTATGAAGATATTATAAAAAAAATGTATCGCTTAGCTGTCAAAGAACATCTCAACGAATTTCTCTTCACATCAAAAGATACAATTTCACTTGCTGACGCAAGAAAGGAACTTGACCAAAAATGGCCAAGATAGAAATTGTTAGAAAACTCTTTGAACAAATACAAAAAAAATTCAAAGGGGAATCCCACAACATTCTCGACCTCATAGAAACAACAGCAGAAAATCCTAAAAAAGGAAAAGCAGTGGGACAAGTAGGCAACATAGTAATTAAAGAGCTCAAATACAAAGGATTTCGATTCTATTTCATTACAAACGCACACAAAATAAAATTCTTTAGCAAAGAAGAACTTATTGAAGAGCTCCTACTCTTTGTTCGCATGAGCAACAAAAAAGAACAAGCAAAAGTAATACAAGAAATCAAAGAAGTGCTTCTCAAAATAGGAAAAGAAGGCTTCTATAATCAATAGCTTTAAAAATAGAGATTTGCTTCTTAGCCGTACCAGACACCTTTTGTGGGGGTAGCAAAGTCTGGTCAAATGCGCAGGACTTAAGATCCTGTCCCGTATGGGTTCGGGGGTTCGAATCCCCTCCCCCACATATTCTATTTGATACCACAACGTGCCTGCAGAGTATTTTATATACTTCAAAGAAATTTTAACATCAATGACGTTCACTTTTAATGGTATTGGAACAAGCTTATTCGGAGATAGATGGATAAACGAAATAGAATTCTATAGTATATCAAAGAATAAAGATTTCAAAGAAATAATTTCTTCACTACCTATCGAGACAGAAGAAGATTTGTATAGATTTCGAATTGCAACAAAATCTTTCTGTATTTTCTTTATCCCCATCATTCCTTTAGAAACGTTCATTTATTATTCCCCTAAAGTAAAATGGTATGAATCAGAAAAATATATTCCGTTATTCCATACTACAGGAAAAAAAGGCGTTGATTGGAGTCATGTAAAATCAAGCTGGAGCTTCTATCTTTTGCCAATAATCATACTAGTTATAATTGGTTTCTCAATTTTTTAATTCTCGCGAATTAAACTTGGCACATTAGTTCATTTTATAAATATTAGAAAATTTAAAATTTTTATGATTGATGAGTTAATCACTGCATTAAGAATTGAACATGACGCTAGGAAAAGTACTGTATCTGTAAAACTAGCTTTGTTCATTGGACTAGTTGCAATTACAGCTTCATTAGGTGCAAGATATTTGTTATATGAATCTGCACCAGCAATTAATGTCTGGACATTAATCATCGTAATAATGGCATTATTCTTATATCAGATTACCAAAGATCTTAATCCTGAAGCAAATAAAGCCAACAAAATACATCAAATAATCAATTACTTACTTTATTTTAAATCAACTAACAAAAAGTTAACAAAAAAGAATAAACTTCACCTTCAAGAAATGTGGGACATAGTATTAAATTCAGACAATTCTGAACTACACAAAAAAAGCAAACTCAATCGACTCGAATATTTAGCAAAAAAATAACAACATATAAGTTACCCAAGTAATATTAGTAATTCATAAATGCTCCTCTCAATACAATTAAATACTCTAACTTCTAAATAACACTATGAAATCAATGACATGTAAAGAATTAGGTGGGGCTTGCGATAAAGCCTTTCAAGCAAATACCTTTGAAGAAATGGCTGAATTGAGTAAACAGCACGGAATGGAAATGTGGAAAGCTAATGATGTAGAACACATATCTGTGATGAAAGAAATGATGGAACTTTCTAAAAACCCTGATGCACTTGTTGGATTTATGGAAGAAAAGCGTAAAGCATTTGATGCCTTACCAGAAAAATAAAATTTTATTAAAAATAACAATTAGATTAAAAAAATAATCTTTATTTATAATCTTAATAGTAAATATTATATACAAGACTTCTCTTGGAGAATTATGAACAAATTACCAGGAAATCTTGCAGAAGATATTTACGCATGGGCTGACGCTAAAGAACGTGAAGTCAGTAAACCAACCACACATAAACTCGGTTCAATTATGTATGTGAATGAAGTGTATGTTTTCAAAGAAGACCCTTCAGAAAAATCTTTACTTCGCATGATCTCTCGTCCTCAGTACAATACAATTAGCAGCATACAAGTAACTCCCATCAACTTCAAACTCACCCAGGAAGAGTTTGACAGTATTCTTGATCTTCCCGATTCTCTTGCTAAAAAATATACTATCAAATCGCTAGGTGCAACCTATCCTACTGGAGATAACGAAAGACATCTTCTAGCATTCTATAAAAATAACGGTTTTTACCAACCACAACCCAACGAGTATAAACTCATAAAAGATTTCTGACGCCAAGCTTTTTAAACCTCTATTCCTTAGATAGTATTGGTGAAGAAAATATGGCATATAAAGTAAATATAGAACAACAAGTAAAGCAGAATACCAATTACCGAAACGTGCTCCATACATCTAAGCATGCGCAGCTCGTTGCAATGAGTTTACAACCTGATGAAGAAATTCCTGAAGAGGTACATGAACATAATGATCAGTTCTTCCGTGTTGAACAAGGTTCTGCTCTCGTACGTATTAATGATGTTGATTACACTGTTGAGACCAACGAAGTAATTATCGTTCCTGGCGGTGCAAAACATTACGTAAAAAGTATCGGCGTAGATGATTTGAAATTACTCACAATCTATGCACCTCCAGAACATCCTGAAGGAACAGTACATAAAACTAAAGCAGAAGCTGATGAATATGAAAAAAAGCATGATTAGGTTCACTAATCTTTTTCTTTTATTAAAAATTAGTAGAAACAAAGAGAAATAAACGCTGAATAATTATAAAATTATTTATGCAATAAAACAATGTTTTGTCCACGCTTAATTTTGAAATCAGAAAATAAAAATAAAGAAATTAGTCTTCAATCTCTACATCTGCCATAAGTCGTTGAATTCGAGAGCTGATTGGTTCAGCCTCTTCTTCTAGCACTTGTTCATGACTGGCAACACGTTTTACTAGTACACGGTAATCATTTGCTCCTCGACTTGATTTGTCGTAAGCAAAGATACTTTTCCCTACTGCTGGTGCTTCTGCTAATTTCGCGTTCGTTCGAATGGGAGAAGTAAGTAAGTTAGGATAGAGTTCAGAGAGCGATTTGAGTACTTGTTGTTGACTTTTTATTCGGACATCAAAGTGAGTTGGTACAATATACTTTACTTCAAGCGTGTGATCATAAATAGTGTTGATAGTTTCTACAAATTTCATCATGGAACTTAATCCTGATTTAGATAAGTGCGTTGCACGAATAGGAATCATACACTCCTGTGCGTAGCGCATCACATTCTCATTCAAGAGACCTGATGAAGGGGCACAATCAAAAATAATGTAATCATAGCCGGAAACAGATGCGAAGGCTTGTTTAACAATTTCAGTATTAGCTTCCGATTTTGCATGTTCTTTATGAAATGAAGCAAGCGAGAAATCACTATGAATAAGATCTAAGTTTTTCCCAAGAGAGGTAATACAATCAACGTGAGAACAATTTCCCCGAATAAAATCATACACTGAATGACTTCGGTTTGTCACAAGAGAATCTGCAATATTTCCTTGCGGATCCATATCAACAAGAAGTACTCGTTTTCCTTCTCTGGATAGTCCACTCGCCAAATTTATTGCCGTTGTTGTTTTGCCTACGCCACCTTTTTGATTAATTACACACAGTTTTCTCATAAAAACACCAATTCACACCTAAGTAGTGTCACAAAAGTGTATACTAATATATAAAAGTATTTGTTTAGAAACTTTATGTAAGGCTCAGAGGCTCTGAAACCTCTCCAAAAATAGTCCCCGCCAAACTATGCTCAATAGTTCCGCCTTGACGTCTAAAAGTAATTATCATACGAACTCGCTCTTTACGACTTTCCGTAGGAGTATCGTCAATGTCAAACTCTACTCGGCCAATCTCGTTGAGAGGAATATTTACAGGTTCACCGCTTCCGTCAACAGGACCATCATAAATATCTATGAAAGTTTCTGTTTCTTCGTCAAACATTTCAGCACCTACAACAGTAATGTTTGCATCAAATAAATTTTTGAAACGAAGCACGACCGTTCCGTCAGAATCAATATACTGGTCCACACAGCTCAGTTGCTGGCCGAAATCACAGCTAGAAGGCAAATAATTGGAAGGTGAAAGAATATCAAAGTAAGAAAGAACTGCAATTGCTGCAAGAATAACGATAAATACCCAACCATACGTCACTAAGTATTCAATAGCCGCTTGAGCTTTACGAGTTCGTTTCATCACTTTCACACTTCTTTTTTCTATTTGCAGGTTTTTAGTATTTAAAA
>CAZHNR010000051.1:0-8343 GCA_964534065.1 uncultured Methanosarcinales archaeon | reverse complement strand
CGAGCTTCCAGAAGAAGTACCTGAGAATACTGCAGCAGATACAAACAATAATGGTGTTCAAGACATTCAAGTTGAAGCTGATGAAGTAACTATCGATTTTGACGATGTGCAAGAACAACAAGTGCAAGCTGAAATTGAAGCAAGTCTCAATGAAGACTTTTGTATTCCTGGAGAAACCTACGGCTACAACGATGGAGAAAATGATGTTGACGCCAAAATTATCGGATTAACAACCTACAAAGGTGACGAGTTCTGTCAAGCAGAGACCATAACTACTATCTCTACAAACAATATCAATATTACAACAAATACTACCTATTATTTTGATAATTTGTACGAGGAGTTCTGGATTATTTCAACCATAACTAATTCGATGCTAGCTGAACCTACTGTTTCAGAAATTCATCTCGTCAACGGTGAGATTCAAAATTAGGATTTTGTTCTTATTTTCTTTTTTTAACAAAATGTAATACAAGACTTCTCATTCTCTCCATGAAAAGCATACATGTAGAATCTTAATACACACAATTTACAATCTGAAGAAGAATATTTATAAACACCATTCACATGAAAATACTATGAAAGGGAAAGTTTGTATTCTTCTACTAGTACTCGTGCTTGCATTAACAGGATGCTCTTCTGATGAAGGAAATCTCATCACTGGAAATACTGTACTTGACACTCCTGAAGAACCTACTGAACCTACAACCGATGACGGAACCGTGCAAGTTAGTGGCGGTACTGTACAACGCGTAGATTTTATAGAAGGTGAAGAAAAATGATTTTAGCATGGATTATTGGGGCAATTATATTATTTTTTTTAATTGGAATCAAACAAGTAAATGAATACGAAAGAGGAGTAAAATTTTCTTTAGGACAATATACAGCAATTATGCAACCAGGTTGGGTAATTGTTATTCCTATTTTTCAGTCATGGCAAAAAGTAGATATGCGTGTAAAAGCAGTTGATGTTCCTGACCAAGATGCAATGACAAAAGACAATGTTTCTGCAAGGGTAAACGCAGTAATTTATTACAAAGTCACTGATGCAAAAAAAGCAATTATTGAAGTGGAGCATTATAATTATGCAGTAAGTCAACTCGCCCAAACCACTATGCGTGATGTTGTTGGTGAAGTTGAACTTGACGAACTCCTTTCTAAACGAGAAGAAATTAGTAATAGAATTCAACAAATTGTCGATAAAGCTTCTGATCCTTGGGGAATTAAAATTAGTAGTGTCGATCTTAAACACATCGAGTTACCTGATAACATGAAACGTACCATGGCAAAAGAGGCAGAAGCTGAACGTGAGAAACGAGCAGTGATTATCAAAGCTGATGGAGATAGGCAAGCTGCCCAAAATCTTGCTCTGGCAGCAAAGAAGCTCAACTCCGTTCCCGGAGGAATGCACTTACGTACACTGCAAGCGCTAAATGATATTAGTAGCGATCAATCAAATACTATTGTCTTCGCTACACCTATAGAAGTACTTGAAGCATTTGCAGGTCGGGTACGAAAGAAGTAGATTTTTTATTTTTTCTTCAAAACATTACAGGCTATATCGTAATTTTTTGCATTTCGAGTAAAGCCAGTAAATAAAGTAACATACTCCTGTAACTGATTCTTAGAAACATCTCCTTTTACCGTAACTGTTTTTTCCCGCATATCCATATGAGCGTGAATAGTTTGCATGCCTGGAAACTGCACTGAAAAACTAAGAAGTGTTGGTGAAGAAAGACTATATGCTGTCGTTAAGCCATAAGTTTCTTTAAGTCCTTTTGCATATAAATCTGCGAGTTCTCGCTGCAAGAGTGCGACATCTAAATGACGATAAGATTTTGAAAATTCTAGAGAGGATTCAAGACTAACCATACAAGAGAAAAATGAAAAGAATTATTTAAATCCAGCGGATTAGTTTCCACAGCCTGAATCACTAGAAGCTGGAGCTATTTCCCAGTCTTCCTTGATAATTCGACTTGCATGTACTCCAAGAGATTCAAGATGACCTATCATGCATTCCACCATTTTAGGCGGTCCACAAAGCAAGAACGTGACATCTTTGTTAAAATCAACATATTTCTCTAGCATCTCTTTGGTGATACAACCACATTCTCCTTGCCAGTCATCCCGTGGTTGGTCAAGAGAATTCATAGTAAAAATATGATCATACTCTCGACTCATTTGGTCTAGTTCTTCACGGTAGATAATATCTTCAAATTTCCTATTCCCATTGATAAGCGTAAACTTATGAGGAAGTTTTTTTGCAATTGCATAGCGCAATATACTTCTAAATGGAGTGATACCACTACCGCCTGAAAGGAAAACGACATCTTTGGTAGGAAGTTGATCAACGCAAAGTTTTGTCCCAAGTGGACCGGTAATAAGAAGTTCAGAACCGACATTGACTTCGTCAAGAAGTGCTGACGTGTAGTCTGTGTTACGTTTGACGGTGACCATAAGCGTATCTTCATGCGGGGAAGAAGCAAGCGTCATAGGAACATTAATTTTTTCATTAATTCTTCTCTTATCAGGAAAACCAATCATAATGTATTGTCCTGCTTTATAGGTAAATCCGTCAGGACGTTCTAGAATAAATGATTTCACGTCCGGTGTTTCTTGACGAACTTCTTTTACTTTCACCGTAGCTTGATGAATTGCTGGCGGTTTTTTGAAGAGTTGTTGGAGAGCTTCTACATTAAGTTCTCGCTGAAACAATGGACGGTCATCATGGTCATACACGCCCATCATGTCTTCAAATACAGGTCGATCATGCGGACATTTGTAGTATATTCCTAAAGGATATTTTTCTGTTTCAATAGCTTTGCTAAAAGCAAGTACTCTATCATGGACGTCATGATCTTCAGGAAGTTTATAGGTTGCTTCTTGTAGCCATTGATAGGTATTAATTTTATTGAAGGTAACACAAGGTTGGAAAATATTTACAATTGACAGTCCTTTATGTTCAATGGCTTGCTTCACAATTTCTTTTGTATGATTCATGTCATGAATAGACGCTCGAGCAACAAAACTTGCATCAAGTGCGATTGCGGTTGCAATAGGATTGAAAGGTTCATCAGTTACTCCTGTTGTTTGTACATTAGTAACCATACCCAGTGGACTTGTCGGACTTGCTTGACCTTTTGTTAGACCATAAATCATATTGTCATGGACAATAAGTGTAATATTAGGATTTCTTCGAATTGCATGGATAAAGTGATTTCCACCTTCACCGTACGTGCATCCATCTCCTGAAGTAACAACAACATCCAAGTGAGGATTTGCTGCTTTAATTCCTGTTGCTGGCGGAATTGCTCTTCCGTGCAGCCCATTAAAGAAGTTTGCTTTAAGGTACTGCGGAGTTTTTGCCGCTTGACCAATACCTGAAACAAGACAAACATCTTTTGGTTGTCGACCAAGTTCTTGTAATGCATTCTTTAGCGTTTGTAGGATTCCAAAATTTCCGCAACCTGGACACCAGGCAATATCTACAAGACCCATATCAAACACTTTCTTTGGTGGTTGAATAGGGCTCAAATCATTTTCGTGACTCATGGTGACACCACCTCATCAAAAGCTTCCACTAATTCTTCTACCGTAAAAGGTAGTCCATCGTAACGGAGTAAGCTATCTACAGGTACATTTGTATGTTGACGCAGAAGCTGCGCGAATTGTCCTGTCGCGTTATTTTCTACTACAATAATTTGTTTTGCTAAACTGAGCCAATCATCAATATGATCAGGAAGCGGGAATACTTGAGTAAAATGCATATATCCAAGGTCATGTCTATCAACTGTTTCTAGGGCTTCAATAATTGAACCAAAAGTTGTTCCCCAACCAATAATCAAAGTCGGTGCAGTTGCATTTCCATAACGTTTTGGAGGAATAATTGCTTCTTGTAGTAAATCGAATCGTTGCATGCGTTTGTGCACCATTTCGTTTCGCACAGACATGCTTTCTGTCACGTGCCCACTTTCATCGTGTTCGTCACTGTCAGCACATACGACACCTTCACCGTATCCAGGTACTCCTCGAGGAGAAATACCGTTTTCCGTGTGTTTGTATCTTTGGTAATCAGGATTTGTCTTTACAATTTGTTGCTTTGGAGCAACATCTGGAAGTTCTGGAGTTTGTATATTTACAAATGTATCCATAAAGTATTGGTCGGTAAGTATGAATGTTGGTACTTGGTATTTGTCAGCGACAAGAAATGCTTGACGTGTCAATTCAAAACCTTCTTCTACTGTGGAAGGTGCATAAATTGCTCGTGCAAATTCCCCGTGTCCGGAATAGAGTACTAAATTAAGATCTTCCTGTGCAGTTCGCGTTGGTAATCCTGAAGCAGGTCCTGGCCTTTGGGCTACGTGACACACCATAGGTGTTTCTACCATTCCTGCAAGACTCACTGCTTCACCCATTAATGCAAAGCCTCCACCACTGGTGTTTGCCAGTGCTCGAGCTCCTGCGTACCATGCACCTACTGTCATATTCATTGCAGAAATTTCATCTTCTACTTGTTCAACGACAATACCAAATGCTTGTTTTTGATTTGCAAGTTCTGTAAGTACTCCAGTACTAGGAGACATAGGATATGCACTAATAAAATTACAACCACCAGCTATTGCACCCCAAGCTATACTTTGAGCTCCCGTAAGAAAGAAAGTGTTCTTAACGCTTGCATCACGAGTAATATCAAGCGTACATTTTTGTGCAATTTCATCTTGATTTTCTAGGCCAAGAGCATAGCCCTGGTTAAGTGCTTCAATATTTCGTTTTACTACTTCATCGCCTTTATGCGCAAACTTTTTTTGCAACATCGTAAATGCATGATGCTTGTCTGCTTCAAAGAGACCAAGAATAACTCCTACTGCAATTGTATTTGCATAGACTTTATTCCCGATATTTTTTGCCATTTCAATGAAAGGGATATGTTTAATTTGTGGATGATCTCCGATTTGTTCTCGGTCACCAAGAATAAGTGTCTGCTCTGACATACGGTCCTTGACATGTGCCACCGCTGGTTTGTCAAGTGGAAGGAAAAGATCAATATGATCCATATAGCCAATTACTGGTCGGTCACTTACACGTATTTCTACTGTACTGCTTCCTCCTCGAATTCGCGATTCGTATTCCTTCGTTGAAAAAATGTAAAATCCTTCTTCTTTGAGAAGTTCAGTAAGTACTGCTTGCAAAGATTTTAGTCCTTGTCCTGCTGCACCGCCAATCACAAGTGTTATGCTTCTTGGTGGTGATACAAGAGGAGTTCGTGCAGGCAATTGGTTAAGGAGAACGTCTTCAAGTAAGTCATGTTCAAGAAGAATTTTTTCAACGAATGCATCTACTTGCGCAAAGTCAGGCTTTGAAGGACTTCCTTTGATAAGTAATGGCTCCATAATTTTTGCTTTGGAGAATCCTTTAGTGCCAGCGTGTAAGTCTTCAATTACGTGGCCACCCCATTGGTTGCTCCCAAGATACCCAATAAGTTTTGTTTTGGGTCGAAGCGCGTTAAGTATATAGATTGCCTGACCGACATTAGGATGAAAGCCTCCAAGGAAAGTTGGAGAAGCAATCAAAAGCATTGAAGCGTCAACCATCTCCATCGCGATAGCTGCAAGCGAGCTTGTCGTCATATTAAATTGATGTACTTCAAGATGATGTGCAGCTAGTTGTTCGCTTGCATATTCTACAAGTTTTTTGGTGCTTCCATGGTTTGAAGTATATACAATAACTACTTTAGCTTTCACAAGAGGGCTCACCCACTGTGCGTAGGTATCTATAGGGAATTGCGGATCTTTATGTAGAGGTCCATGACTTGGACAAATAAGTTTTAACGAAAGAGGTCGTAATTTTTCAATATTCTTTGCGATAATTCCAGCAAAAGGCATCATGATCTCAGCATAGTAGCGTTTCATGTGTGGAATAATTTCTTCATGATTAGTTACAAAGAGATCACTTGTCGCTAAGTGTGCTCCAAAGAAATCACAAGTAAATAAAATAGCGTCCTCAACTAAGTATGTGCACATAGTTTCAGGCCAATGTACCCACGGAGTAAAAATAAAGCGGAGTGTTTTATTCCCAAGTGAGAGTTCATGACCGTCTTCAATGATAAAGAATTTTTCTTCAGCGATTCCATGTTCATCAATAAGCATCGTCTTACACATAGCGTTACAGACTACTTTTGCCATAGGATACACATCAAGAACTGCTTGTAAACTTCCTGAATGATCTTGCTCTGCATGGTTAGAAACAATATAATCAATACGAGTCACTCCAGTTTCGCGTAGATGAGCGAGAAAATCTTCTGTTTTTGTTGGGTCTACCGTATCTATAAGAGCATTTTTTTCACTGCCAGTAATTAAGTAAGAATTATATGAAGTACCGAATGGTGTTTCTATAAGCTCATCAAATAATCGCCTATCCCAGTCAACTACTCCTACGAACGTAACTTGTTCAGTAATTTGTCGTTTTGTCACTAAATCAACACACCTCTTAGTCTCATTGAAGAGAGGATTATTTATAAATGTTTGCTAGTATGAAAAAGATAATTCTTTTAAAGAAAGAACAGTGCAAGAAAGACATGGCAAATTTAAAAACTGTTTCCGGACAAACTGCAGAAGTTGCTGACAATTCTCCTCTTATGGATGCTGCTGAACAATTAGGTGTTCCTTTCGGTTGCCGCGCAGGTGTATGCGGTACGTGCAAAGTCACTGTGACAGAAGGCGCGCAGAATCTTGGGGACAAAACAGATAATGAACAAGCTCTTGGTCTTGGAGAAAATGAACGTTGTATGTGTCAAGCAAAAATAAAAACTGGCGATGTAATTATTGACTGGTAAGCAAAAGCTTTTTATTTCTCTTTCTTTTACTTTTTTCTAATGAACGAAACGCCGTTAGTAATTCTAGATATTGAAACCACTGGACTTTCTCCGTATCGTCATGGTATCACTGAAATTGCGGCAGTAAAAGTTGTTGGTGGCGAGATTGTTGATCGCTTTCACACCATGGTAAATCCTGCACAACCAATTCCAAGATTTATTACAAGGTTAACAGGTATTGATGACAGTATGGTTGCTGACGCGCCGTCTATTCGCCAAGTTTTGCCAACCTTACATAACTTCATGAAGGATGCTATTTTTGTTGGACACAACGTAGGTTTCGACCATAAATTTATAGATCATTTTTCTCGCATGTATTTCGGACGAGGTGTGGAGAACGAAGTACTTTGTACTTGCAAATTAGCAAGGCGTTTACTTCCAGACTTACCTTCAAAAAAACTTACTGCGCTCTGCGAATATTTTCAAATTGAGAATACTCAGGCACACAGAGCAATGAATGATGTACTTGCAACCACGGCACTCATGCAACATTTGCAAGTGCAGACTCCACAGCCATTGAGTGTGAACCACTTACTTTCGCTACAAAAAATTGCAAGAAAACAAGTACCTCAATTTCTTGGAAAAATTTCTCAGTCTCAAGTTATTACCGTTAATCAACAGTAAAACTTCCGTCAACGCCTGGACGAATAAGGTAAGCTTCACCAACAACTACATCTCCGAATTCTGATTCCCAATTATTACTAATACCGGAATAATAGAAACGTTTTCCTTCATCATTGAATACACGCATACTCTTGTCTGCAAGTAAATCGGCAAACAACAATTCAGGATCATAACTTGGCAAGTTAGCAGGCGGAGAAAAATAATTGTTTCGAGTTTTAAGCACAGTAAACGTAGCATCACCAGTATAACTTTCAGTAGCTTGCAGGTAGCTTCCTGGATAATCTTGTTTTTGACCTAAGCCACTGCTATAATCTAGTCGATATCCTTCATAGGTTTTTATGGTTGTTAGTTCATTACCTCCCGAAAGCGAATGTGCGCCCGGAGTAATGCTACCTGTTGCATCCATCACATTACCGAATCGGTCAGTTATCGTATCAAGTCCTGCGGAGAAGAACGGTTCAAAAAGCGTGAAAGTGTCAAGCGTACTTGGTTTAATATAAAACCCTACGAGTTGCGTGCCACTAACGGAATCAAGCGTTATTGACTGTTGCGGAGTGCATGAAGTAATACTACATCCCGAGTCGCAATAACAAGTACCTACACCATCCTCACGGTATCCTCCCATACCTGAGAAACAAGTTGGATCTGGGTCACACGTAGGAATGATTGCACATATCTGAGATGCAGAACAAAAACTGTCCGAGAAGCATTCACCACTACCACTTCTATAGCTGGCACCTCCTTTATTACAGGTAATTGCACAACTTACGTCAACTACACACGTTGCTCCGGCACTACAAAGTGTGGAACATGACGCGTCACTAAAACAATCATTTCCTAAAGCATAG
>CAZHNR010000050.1:0-8413 GCA_964534065.1 uncultured Methanosarcinales archaeon | reverse complement strand
CATAAAGATTTCATTAGCAAGTTTAAGTTTGCAAGAATTTGGGGTAAAAGTGCAAAGTTTGACGGACAGAAAGTCATGATGAAGCATGTAGTGCAAGACGGGGACATACTAGAAATCCACTTACGTTAGGATTTCTGTATTCAAGTAGAGATACTATCTTATCAATCTCTTTCTCATAAGCAAAACTTTATATGTTTCTTTTGCTCAGTTGTTTTTCTATGAAAACAGTTCATACAAATCAACGTTGGTGTGCAGCTCTCATGTATGTGGTAGTTGGTCTTCTTTGGTATGCTTTGGACAAAGGTTTTTACAAGAATTCCTTTCTGGATTTTCATAGAAAACAAGCAATTATTTTTCTTCTCAGTCTTCTCTTGGTACAGGTTGCTGCGACGATGTTTGCAATTATTCCTTTTATTTGGCCTTTACTTGCAGTCCTTGTGTTGTACATAGGTATCTCTGGAGTGCTTGTTGCTTTGCAAGGTCGTGAGAAAGATTTACCTGTGATAGGTCGGTTTGTTCAATATCTAGAATTATAAGTCACCATGCAAGCATACGGTGTGATTTCTTGTAGATGGTGTAGGCAAGTATTGCTTCAAAACCCGCATCTTTAGCTGCTTTTTGCAGTTTGTTCTTGTCTCTTTTTGGAACTGAAGCTGCTTCCTTGAGTATTTCTTTTTTGCCACCTTTGCTTCCTGAAAACATCGCACCAAATAACTCACCGATTCCCGCACCCATTTCAAAGAATGGTTCTGCCATACCGAATTTCGCGTATTTGTTTTGTTCTTTGCGAGCTTCTTGTGCATCTTGAGCTACTTTTTCTGCTTGCTTATCTCGTTCTTTTTTTCTTGCAAGCGCGCCTTCATCATGGGCTTCTTCAAGATATCTTTCAAACTGTTCGCCAAGAAAATCCATAGCTCCGCCAACGTGTTCATTAAGATATTGCATCATTTCAAGATCTTCTTCACGGCGCATTTTTTTGTAGGCTTCAATATCTTTTTTATGCCAGCCATATCCACGTAAAGTAACATCTACCTTTCCTGTGTGGGCAACAGATTGTTGACCGTATTGTTGATTATAACTTAAGTTTGGTTTTGTAGAATAACGGAAGGTTAATAACACGCAGTTATAGTGATCATCTTTTCCTTCTCTTCGAGCCATCATGTCCAGAGGTTTTTTTGCAAGAACTTCAATTTCGATAAGTGTATTATCAAACATACTGATAAGGTCTGCATTGTCAGTGAGACTATCTTTTCGTTCCATACGTTTAATAGTGCGTAAATACGGTCTTACCCATGACATGTACAGTTGAATTACGGACCAGTGTTGTCGTAAGTACTGAAGCTGGAATCGTCGTCTTGCTCCAAGTTCTTTTTCTGTTTTTTCTTTCCAGTTGATATACTGGTAGAGTTTTCGTTTCAGAACTGTTTTTACAACATTGTTGAAATCTTTTGTTTGTTCATTATCTACTGCGTTATCAATATCGTCAAGCGAGTATACATGCGTTCCAAAGAACAGATCTGGAAGTACAGTAAAACCTACTTTACTTGCAAGACTATAGACTGAATCGGGATTATTCGCACCTTGTTCAACTAGATTAATATATTGGTGTTTGAGTGTGATGTCTGCGCTTTTTTTCTCTTTCCATTGCCCATAGGGCTCTAATTTTTCATCTATGATTCGCAGTTCACGAACGAGTTGGAAGAGTTGTTTAATCAGTTCTCCGATACCTCGAAGAAATTGTGCTGCTCGGTCTTGCTGAATGGCATGTCGTTGGGCAATATTTCCAAAAACTGCACTGTTTTCACTTGCCGAGAAGACGTCATATATTTTTTCAATTTGCGTGTATCCTCGTTCTGTGCGAAGCCAATGCAAGAACCAATAGTAGGTTTCTTCAAGACTGCTCGTACTTTTTTCTGTGGTAAGTTTCACGCGACTTTGCGGTGCAGGGTAAGGATCTTCATCAGTTTCGTCTGCTGTTTGATATCCTCCGGATTCTTTAAAATTTGAGAACTCGTCAACTTCTACTTCCCAGCCCAACTCTTTGCCAAACTCACGGATGTAATCAGTCTTATTATCGAATTTTTTCCTTGCACCAAACATACCACTTCTCTTTATATAAATGAAGTTTATAAATCTTTGTCAGGGAGGTCCACAGGACTTAAAGGCTAAATAATAAGAATAAAAGCTAAATTGCTCTTTATAGGTGAAAAAAAAGCGAAATTGTTGTTTTTGGTAGTTCTTTCTTAGACCCCCTTATTTCCACTGCAGTATACTAATATGTATCTTAATGGTGTAATTGTACTTTTGGGTAATCTTTTTAAATAAAATTTTGTTTGTAATCATTCTTTATGATCTCTAACTCTTCGGCGCGTAAACGTACGCAAAGACAAATTGACGCTATTGCAAATGCTAAAAAGTCATATTGCACGTATCTCTCAAGCAAGGTACATTGGGTGCGTTCTATGGCGTATTTTGCCCCGATTCATGTGATTAACTCAGGAGTAGAACGCTTTGCTCTGGGGCTTGAGACTGATGAACTTCTCATCTCACGGTTAGTGACGGTTGCTTCTTTGGCACTTGGAGCTGATTATCTGATAGAGAAGGCAGACAAAAAGGGAAAAGAAGTTTTAGATACTTCGGGTTCCTTAGAAGGAACGAAACATCGTAAAGATTTTGCCACAGCTGGTATATTTGCCGTTCCTACCTTTGCCTCTGCAACAGCAATTTATGCCGGTGTTGTTGGTTTGCCTATTGAACAAGCGGTTGCAGGAGGATTATTTTCAACAGCAGTAAGTTTTCCAAGAAATTTTTTCTTAAATAAATCAAAGAAACTTTTTTATGGCTTGCATCTTGGCCTCAAGGATGCGTATTGTTGGATGCAGACATATTCCGAGAAGCAATTGCGCAATGCGCGTATGGCAACATATGGGGCTCTTTTGTCGGTGACGGTTGCAAGTTATACTGCTCCTGCATCTTCTTGGTCTTGGCTGATAGATCAGATAGAACGGCGAACTGAGAATATAGATTTTATAGGGGATGCTCCGTTGGAGGAGCAAGTAAAAAAAAGTTTTATGCAGCCTTAGCAATCAAAAACTATTTTTAGTTTTTGCTGCATCAAAAGTTTATTTTGAGGCTGGTGCTTCTTCAGTTGCTTCTTCTGCAGGTTTCTCAATAGGTTCTTTACCCCATTTTGTAACTTTTGCATTAATTTGAGAAGTTGTTTCAATAACAGTGTTTCCAGAAACCATTTTTCGGATTTTATTTCCTTTGTATTTGGTTTTGTTTAGACCTACACCGCCAACAATAAGAATTTTTTTCCGGTTGATGCCGTTCACGTCTTTTCGCATAGGAAATCCGCTCGCGTCGCTTCCACCTTTAATTTCAAGTTCGTATCCTGGAAGGTCCACGATGTCGCCTTTGAAAGTTTCTCCGATTTTTTTACCAACAAGTGCGGTAAGTTGTTCTGGAGTGAGTGTTTTGTTGTATGTTTTCTTGGACTTAGAGTCACCGATATTTAATTTTGTTTCAGCCATTTTGTATATTCTCCGAATCCACGCCAGCGCTGAGTGCAGCTTGTTGTGGTTCAGTTCTGCTAGGAAACGCGATTTTGTTTATAAATGTGTCGTCGGGTTGTTTGCATCAGTACTGAGAAGGTCGCGTATTTCTTGCATGAGTCGCACTTCCTTAGTTTTTCCCTTTTCTTCAAGTGTAATTAACTGCTTTTCTTGTAATTTTTGCAACGTACGGTAGGTTTGCACTTTACCTAACTTTCTTGAAAGTTCAGCTTGTGTTGTTTCTTTTTGTAGGACGGTTTGAATTACCACTTGTTCTTTTTGATCAAGAAAGCGAAAAAGAATCGCACTAGCGCTCTGATGTGTTTCCTTGACAGTTTGTTGTTGACTACGAAAACTCAAGTAAGAACTCACACCCACGCCAACACCAAGCAGTCCTAGAAAAATCATAAGTTGGATATGGTATTTGACAAAAAAGTAGATGATTCCAGAGGTAGTTGCACCGCGCATGACAAAGAGAAATGAGATTGCAAGGAGTGCTATAACAAAAAAGAATATGCTAAGGAGGATGATAAGAATTACAAGATTTTTTTTATTTTTTTCCATGGTTTCAATTATTGAAATAGTGTGAGCTTATATTTTTTTAGGTTTCAAAACCTTTTATATATGGTTTCAGCTTATGTAACTTGTATGAAATCATCAAAATTATTACTTATGCTAGGCGTGCTCGCAGTATTAGTTATCAGTGCATGCAGTGGACAAGCAACTACTGAAGAATTTGATATGGAAGCGGCGATGGCTGATATGCCATGTCATCAAATGCCGGACGGATCCTGGATGGGTCGTTGCGATCAAAGAACAGAACAACCAAATGTTGCCAACGACGCGAAGCCAGCCAGAGCTTCATCTCTTCTTTCACCTGACAATTCTTTACTCCTAGATGCACGTCCAGTTATATGGGATGTTGATGGTGTTAAAATCAGTGGATATGCGTATAACGGAGAACTTCCTGGACCTCTTTTTCAAGTTGAAAAAAATCAAGAAGTAGAGGTTGAATTTACGAATAATCTTCCGGAGCCTACTACAGTACATTGGCACGGCCTGCGTCATAATGTGAAGGATGATGGAATGCCTGGCATTAGTCAACCGCCAGTTCTCCCTGGAGAGTCTTGGACCTACAACTTATTTTTTCCTGATGAAGGTTTATTTTGGTATCATCCACACATTCGTGAAGATCGACAACAAGATCTTGGTCTTGCAGGTCTCATGCGTGTTGGAACAAGTGAGTATTCAGAAGAGTATCTCGTGTTAGATGATTTGTTTCTTGAACAAGGTTTCAATTTCAATTATGGTCCAGAACATGCAAACTTTGCGCTTATGGGTCGCTATGGAAACACGCTGTTAGTAAATGGGAAAACTTCGTATGATTTGACAATGGAAACTGGTGAAATCAAACGATTATTTTTTGCTAATGTAGCTAACGTTCGTCCCTTTAGAATTCACATTGAAGATGCGAACATGAAAGCGGTGGGTGGAGATATTGGTTGGTATACGCAAGAAGAAGTAGTGGATCATGTAATTATTGCGCCAGCTGAACGAGTAGCTGTTGATATTCAATTTGATACACCTGGTACCTATGAAATTATTCATGAAAGTAGTGATGATCTTAAGTATGTGCTTGGTACGATTACAGTCACGCAAGGAAATGGAATACAAGATTTTACTCCTCAAGAAAACCAAGAAGTTATTGAAGATATTGCACGTTTCCGTCAGTACTTTGACGATGAACCAAGCTATACTTTGACGCTTGATGTGGATATGCCTGGTATGAACAACATGCCTTGTCACCGTATGGGTAACACTTGGATGGGAGACTGCGACCCTGAACTTCTTGAAGAAGACCACGGGGAAGAAGAAGTCCATCACGAAGATGGTATTGAGTGGGAAGATGACATGCTTATGATGAATCTTATGAGTGACACTGAACTTGTAGAGTGGAAATTTGTTGACCAAGACGGAAACGAAAATAGTGACATTATGATGAAGGCAAAAGTTGGTGACGTCATGAAAATTCGCATTATTAACACTGAAGATTCCGATCATCCTATGCAACACCCGATTCACTTACATGGTCAACGCTTCCTTGTTACAAGCATTGATGGTCAAGAACAAGAAATTTTAGGATGGGAAGATACAGTACTTGTTCCTGCAGGAAGTACGGTTGACATCGTCGTTGACGTGACAAATCCTGGTGAATGGATGATTCACTGCCATATTGCTGAACATCTTGAAGCAGGTATGATGACGCACTTTATGGTGGAAGCATAATGGTAGACAAAACCGATCCTATTTGTGGGATGCAAGGACATATCAAAGCGCATGGTCACTATTTTTGTAGTCAACACTGTGTAAAAACCTTTGAGCAGCAAGGACAAAAAGAACAGACAAGTAACATTCCGGTTATTATTCTTATTTCTGTGTTACTTGCTGCTGTGACTTTAAGCATTTTCGTTGATGGTTTCATGCGTCCATTCATGGGTGTTTTTTTCATTCTTGTAGCAGTCCTCAAGCTTATGGATCTTAACGGTTTTATTATGGGATTTTCAAGTTACGATAAATTAGCTCAAGCATGGCCATTCTATGCTAAGCTTTATCCTTTCTTAGAATTAGGTTTGGGTATCTTGTTTCTTGGAAATTTCTTAGTTTCTTTTGCGGCAGTGCTTACAGTAGCTATTATGCTTGAAGATGTGTATAGTGTGAGTATTGTTCTTATAAAAAAACAGAAATTCAAATGCGCATGCTTAGGAAGTCTCATTGCCGTACCTCTTACGACTTTTACTTTACTTGAAGATGTCATTATGTTAGGAATGGCTTTAGCACTTATTCTGCTGTAATCAGAAGCTTTTTAAAGTCTCTTCAGGTAGAGATAGAAAATGAGGTTGAGTGTATGAAAGCAGTACTTACAAAAAAAATTAAAGCAACACGCTTACTTGAAGGTTTCCCTGGTTTTGGACTTGTAGGTCCTATAGCTACAGAATATTTAATTGATAGACTTGAATGCACGCAGGTAGGTAAGTTTGTGTATGATGAACTTCCTGCAACGGTAGCAATTCATAAGGGAAAAATAGTACATCCTATGGGTATTTATCATTCTAAAAAACATGATTTACTAATTATTCATGCAATTCTTGATATGAAAGGTCTTGAATGGTTGATTGTTGATGCTATTGAAGATTTAGTCAAGCAAGCAGACATCAAAGAAATTATTTCTATTGAAGGTGTTGCAGGTACTGGCGGTGACGGTGTCTATTGTTATAATAATGAAGCCTTCAAAAAACAAGGCGCAAAAGAGATTGAAGAGTCGGTTATTATGGGTGTGACTGCAGGTCTTATGGTGCGAGAAATGAACGTGAGTTGTTTGTTTGCAGAAACACAAAGTCAGATTCCTGATTCGCGCGCTGCAGCAAAAGCAATTGAGTATCTTGAGAAATATTTTGGATTCGACGTTGACTTGCAACCGCTCATGGATCAAGCACAACTTTTTGAAGAAAAACTAAAAAACATTATGCAGCAAACATCCAAAACATTGACTGCTGCTGAGAAGAAAAATATTAGTTATTTAGGATAGGTTTCAAGCTTACTACTCTCTACGCGACTTTGTACAAAATCATCTTGAAGCAAGAAGGCAAGTAGTTCTTTTGCATCGGTGAATGCACGTGCTTCTTGCACGTAGTAAAATTTTTCTTTTTCAAACACTTTACTTTCTCTATTCGCTTCTTTGAATTTTTCTACGTCTTTTTCTTGTGTTGCTGGTGGTCCTTTGCGAATGCGAGTCTTGCTAAGCGGTTGCTTTGGGAGGATAAAATAGATGAGTGACGGAATGTTCCATCCGGAATGACGAACGATAAAGTCATGTTCGTGTAAGGATCGTTCTAGGTGTTCTTTCACTTTCAAAATTTTTGTATAACTCACATCAGGTTTACCTTCAACTGCTGTGACGGTGATGCTGATGAGTTGTTCATCTTCACCTATGAGTTCCTCGAGTTGTTGTTGTGTAACTTTTTTTATAATGAAATATTCTTCACTTGGAGCTTGCAGGAAATGCTTCGCTACATCAACAAGAAGCACATATTTTTCTTCAGAAAGTGCAGCTGCTGCATTACGTTGTCTGTCGATGGGATCAATGAGAATTAAGGGTGAAACAGTTTTTGAAACATTGAGTGTTTGCATAATTTCTTCATTTGATTGTTTGTCCAGAGGATCAATAATAGTTTTTTCTTTCCATGAAACAACTGCTGCAATAAATTTTTCAAAACTCCCATAATAAATTAACAGTATATCAAGCACATGGCCACTCACTCCGTTAATATAACTTTCCGCTCCGTACACGCCAGCTGCTTTGCAGAATTGTTTTGCCAAGCGAATAGCATCTTGTAGTTCTGGTGTGAGGTGTTTTTTTGCCCACTCTACATGCAAAGGTGACATGTCGGTAACATTGTGAATTTCATTTGCTGATTGTACTTTATAGACGGGTACAATTTCAAAAGAAAAGTGTTTGTAAGTAAACATAAAATAGTCTCGGCTACCATGCACTCGTTCGTATTGTACAGGTAGTTTTTTTACAAGAATTTCTAATCGCTCATCCAAGTTATCTGGTGTTGCAAAACGAACAAAAATATCTATATCATAATTTCCTCTGAGGTTCGTATGTTTGGCAGTGCTTCCTCCTGCCATTACTTCACGTCCTTTGCCTTCAAGAAGCTGGATAATTTCCTGCGTAGCTTGCGCTACTGCTTCTTTCTCTTCTTGGCTCGGTCTGAGCTGATTGCGTAAGGCTGTGAAATCCATACAGTCCTTAAATCTTGCGTGATTTAAATACTCTTTGACAAAAGACATAAATA
>CAZHNR010000049.1:0-8882 GCA_964534065.1 uncultured Methanosarcinales archaeon | reverse complement strand
GCCGAAAACTTGCATCATCAAATGTGGGAAAGGTATCAATTTCTAGCCCATTAGGCAAGACGTCAGGATCGCGTCCAAAAAAAGCTTTACATTCTTTTGCAGTCAGCGTGCTCACCGTTGTAAAAACATGTGCATTGAGAGCGCACGCACGTTCGGTGCTAAATTTATCAGAAACAGAGTATTTTTTTGCTGTCGCTTCAGCATCAATATGCTCGAAATCATCAAAAGCCTGTGGATCGTTTGAAGCAAGTGTTCTTCCAAGCATAGTTGCATGTGTCGTAAAAACAGTTGCGATGCGAGAATGTTTTTCTTTAAGATAGAGTAAGGCAAATCCTGCTAACCACTCATGAAAATGCGCGACAACGTGCGAATAATGAAAGACATCTTCAAGTGCACGTAATAATTTTCCAACACCCCACGACCATAAAAGCGGTTCTGCAAAATCGCCTGCTGAAAATAATGAATCAATACGATAATGATCCCAAAGTAATGTTTTTATCTCATCAACCTGTGGCCAAAGACTTCGTGCATCTACAAGTATCGTGTCTGGTCGTCCAGGAATATTCCATGTTCCATATACGCATCGAATACCTTCGCGTGCTAGTTCAGCAAATGCTCGAGCATAAGGTTCGGGTGGTTGTTCTTGAATAAAATCAGAAGGAATAGTGTCAAACAAAGGTCCGATAAGATAATACGAACCGTAGTTCGCTTGCATAAGTTGGATTTTTGAGGTGACTACCGTGTAAATACCGCCGCATTTATTGGTAACTTCCCAACTTGCTTCAAAGACAACATTCGGACATACAGTTTTTGTTTCCACCATATTCACATCAGTATAAGTGTTTGTTCACTAAATGCTGGTATATTGCGAGTCGTATTTCTTGTCGTGAATGCAAATGCATAACTATGTCTGCAAGTTCTTTGTCGTCAAAGACATCTCTGATCCAGTTTGCAAAATCATGTCGTTCGGAAGTGACGTGATGTTTGATTACTTGTTCTTCCATACCTGCTAACGCATCTGCAAGTTCTATATAATGAGAAAGTACTGGTCCACTCATCAAATGAAATCGATGGTGTTCAGGTGCCTTTTTGAAAACTTTTTTCTTTGTTTGTTTTGTTGTTTTTCGTGACGTTGTTTTTTTCGCTTTTTTAGCTGTTTTCTCTGTTTCAGTTGGTTTAGTTACTTTTTTCGTAGCTTTCGTGCTGTCTTTTTTTGTTGAAGTCACTTGTGTGTTTTTTGTAGTCATACTCTCACCTCTAAGAGTTTTACGCCCTACTCAAGTAAGGCTGAAGGAGAAGCTCCTATTTTATGCGGAGCAATAAATACTCCTTGTTGGATATGACGTGCGGCATTAATTCTATGCGCAATGTCATGTAAGATTGACATAAATGTCGTATAATGATCATAAGGCGTTTCACCGTATTCAGGATGTACGTTTCCAATAACTCTGGGGCTTGCCAACTGACAGAAGGAACCAATAAGTTCTTCGTCATCTGTTGCTTGTACATGCGGTGCAAGTGCTCGGCATTCGGCAATGACATGTTGCTGCAATTCACTTTCTAGTTGGGGAAGTACATGTTCTTGCGCTGCAAGATACGCTGCAAGACTCACCGAGTCTACTGCTGTTGCCTGTTCTGTGCAAGCAGTAAAGGTAAGCAGATGCTGCGAAGCTTTTGAAGTCGTGAAAAGAACTGTAGGTGCTGTTTTGAAATGCTTGGTAAGTAAGTCTTTATGCATCAGAAGATGTTTTTGTGCTTGTTCTTCAGAAATAAGATCTAGTGCAGTTCCGTGATAAAGTTGGGTTGCAAGTTTTAATTGCGAGTTTGTAGAAAACATGTCGTCAAATTCTTTGATAAGTTCTGGTTGTTCCTCTGCAAGAAAGTTCAAACACGCTCCGGAAAAGCTTAAGGTAAGCGGAGTGGTACAGTTTGGAAGTAAAGCGAGCAGTTCTTTGAGTTGCGTGACAAGTACAGTCCGGCACTCATGATCTATTTGCCCTTGATTGAGATAGGATTTATTTGCTCCAATATCAAAAATAGTAAAACTTGCAAGATGAAGCGCTGGTTCAATATTTATGAGCTGAGTCATTTGCTTACCTCGTAATAGAGTTGTAGGCATTCCTGCGCTGGTTTTTTCCAGTCAAGTTTTTGTGCCTCTTGTCGTCCATTTTGTTGCATGGTTTTGTGAAGAATTGGATACGTGAGTAAATTTACAACCTGTGCTGCCATTTTGCTGACGTCCCAGAAATCGACTTTAAAGACATGTTTGAGTACTTCACTCACACCTGATTGTTTCGTAACAATAGTTGGCGTATCTTTAATCATTGCTTCAAGCGGAGTCACACCAAAAGGCTCCATAACACTTGGAAGCACAAAGACATCCGAAATATCATAAAAAAAGTCTGCATCTTGTCGCGTATAAAACCCGTGGAAATAGAAACGGTCATAGACTCCTGCAGCTTTGGTTTTATCTATGCATGCTTGGAGTTTATCTCCTGTGCCACCCATAACAAATTTAGTGTTGGGACGATGTTGCAAGACTTGAATTGCCATATCAACAAAGTTTTCTGGGCCTTTCATGCCAGTGACACGTCCAAGATAAGAAACAACTTGATCATTTCCTTTAAATGCTGCCCCGTCGTGAACAACAGGATTCATTTGTACGTTCCCATTATGTATAACAGTAATTTTTTCTGCAGGAACACCGTATTGTTCGACAAGTGTCTGTTTAATTCCGTGACTCACTGTGACAATTTTATCAGCTGCAAAAAATCCTTGCCGTTCAACGTCATAAATGGTTGGATCAGCACCGAGTCCACCATTTTTATTGAACTCAGTAATATGTACATGAACAATAAGTGGTTTGCCAGTCATTCGTTTTACAACTGCCGCTGCAGGTACGGTTGTCCAGTCATGCGCGTGAATAACTGAGAAATCTTTGAAGATGCCTTGTTCAACCATGACAGCTACGCGCTGTGCAAAAAGGTTAATTTCCTCAAGCAAGTTCTCACCGTATAACTTTTTTGTATTGTCCCGGATAGCGTGTTTTGGAGTTCCTGGTGTGGAAGAATAGGAAAGTGAGCGAAGTGTTTCTTCGTATTCCTCTTGCGTTTGGTATGCTGCTAAGAGGCTTTTAACAGAAGTGACGTTAAGATGTGTGTGTTGCTGTGCTTCGGCGTGACTTACAAAGCGTGAGGCGTCAAGAACAGAGAGAAAATGAGGTTTGAGGTTGTCTGGAGCGAATGGCATAACATAATCAATACTTACTCCAAGAGAGGATAACTGCTTAGTCAATTCATAACATACCATACCGACACCGCCAGCAAAGAATGGTGGGAACTCCCATCCAAACATCAGGACTTTCAAACGCAACTACACCTCTTTCTTTGTTGAATTTTCAAGAAAAACTAGTACTTTCTCACCAATTCACACACACTAGTACTGAACTGGACTTTCAAGCTTTATAAACATTGTCATATATAAATGAAAAAGTAATATTAACTTAACTAAGTAATTAACTTAATAACATAGTTTTGTTAATCGTAATATTTATATATATCTTGAACTCTAAACTAGTCATGGATGACCGTTTTTTAACCCCGTCAAGACTTGACATGTTACGTCAAGTTACACAGGGAAATGGGTCAGCTTCAACAATTGCAAGAACAACAAGCATTAGCCTCCCCTATGTGCTCACACAATTGCAATTACTTGAAGCAAAAAACTTCATCAAGAAAACTCGGACCAAACCACAAAAAGGTCCAGGGAAGCCTCGCACCACATATGAGCTCGCTTCCCCTTTCGCTCATTTGTTGCTCGCAAGAGAGGGCTTTTGTGAAAAAGTAACTTTTTCTCAAGCTCCCCCAAGCGTGTTACTGTATTTACAGTTGGCCTCTTTTGTGCAGCAACAGCTTTCTTCTTTCTCAAAATATTACTGGAAACATAGTAAAAAATTCTCAAAACTTGTAGGAGTGGGACTTCTTGATATCAAACCCCAAAAAGTCGAACTTGTCGCTTTTTGTGAGCCCGAAGATTTAGACCACTTACGAAAACAAATCAGCAATGAGAAAATAAACGATTTCAATGACAAAGAAATTACTTTCGTCACATGGGTACATACCTTTGAAGAATTACGGAAAGGAAAAGAAACCAGAGACAATTATTATTTGCAGCTTCTGGACAGAATGAGTATTCTTATGGATCAAAAAGAGGTGTTACATAAGCTTAAGGAGAAACCCTCATGAACAAACTTGCTACATTAATCAAAGACCTCTCCTACGAGGACGCAACACTACTCAAAAAAGACGTAGATAAAGGAAATCTTAACAAATTACTCAAGAAAAGAATTGTTGAAGCGAAACGCGAGCGTATCAGCCTCTGCCCCGTTTGCAACACGCCTGTTCAGGAAAGTTTAGGAATATATGTAGAATTTGGACCAGAAGGCCTACGCAAAAAAGCAACCTTTGATAAGAACGAATGCCTCCTATACTTTTTTACTGAAAAATACACCCCTCACAAGTAACTAAAAACAAATATTTATAAGGAGAAATTCAATTAAGAAAAATATGCCTGTATTCAGTCTTTCTAATAAAGGAAAAATATTCCATCGAGAAATCAAACTAGGCAACGCGCCCGCATATGAACGCATTCTTGTTACCTGCCCTACAAAAGCAATTAAAGAAATAATACATGAAAGCCTTCACCAAGGCATCTATCAACTACCGCCGTCTCCAACGCGAAATCAGCTTGAGGCACAAGCAAGCAAAACTTCAGAATTTCTTCACAAGCAGCTTCCTTTCAATATGTTCAATTCTGCAGAGGAATATTACCATAATGGTGAACAAAAACAAGCCTTTGATGAAGCATATTTTTTTAGAGATAAAAATGCAACGCCACATACCTTGGCCGAATTATGCGATGAAGATATGCTAAATTGCATCGGCCAATGTCTTGCAATAAACGAAGTACTCTACTCAAAAGAATGGGGACTATACAACCTTTTTAACCTCCATGGCGAGAGCGGACACCATATTCTAGCAAGTATACAAGGAAATTACTGTCTACGTATCGATCCTTCAACAGGACCTGTAAGAAAGAAAAAAGAAAAAGTAAATGATATCTATGCATTCAACAAGAGTTGCTTTTTCAATCGCTACGAACAAAGCAGACACATATATCAAAAACAAAAAAAATAGTTCTTCTAGCGATACATTACATGAAGCAAATCTCGGCCAAATTCTCGAATTTTAGTTTTCCCAAAGCCACTCACTTCTTCAAGTTCGTCTAAGGTAAGCGGTTGGAGTTCAAGCAAATGCTCCAAAGCTTTATCCGAAAATATCATATACGGAGGAACTCCTCGTTCCTGTGCTTCTAAATATCTCCATCGACGCAATTGTACTCGTTGGTTGTCAACAATTTTTTGATTATCCACTCCAGAACCAAAAATACGTGTTTGCTTTTCAGCTACTTGGTGCGTGCAGTGGTCAGTGACTTTCGGTCCAAGAAAGGGCGATGCTGCTCCGTAATAACTCAATCGTAACTCTTTTTTAGCTCGAGTACAGGCAACATAAAAAATTCTTCGTTCTTCTTCATAGGTATCATAACTTGCTTTGCCAGTGAGCAAGGTAACGTATTTATGATCTTTAGCCTTGCAAGGATACATATTCATTGTAACGCCTACAACAAAAACAATTTCTGCTTCTAGACCTTTGGCTGCATGCACTGTTGAGAGTACAATTTGATCCTCAGTAGCTTGCAGTTTCTTTGAACCTGCTTTTTCTTCTGTACGCAGAACAAAAGGAATATGTTCGCGTCGAAGTTGTTCTGCAATTCGTTCTAAACCTTTATTAGTTCGAGAAAGAATAAACACTTCGTTTCGTTTTACAGCGAGTTCTTTTATTTGACTCATAATAGCTATTGCTTCAGTTTCTTCAGTAGCAAATTTCATCAAACTCACAAAACCTTGCCGTGTTTGATGCGCGCGTAAAGCTGCAAAACTATTATGACCTTTGTATGCTCCGGCAATAATTGCGTTAGCTATATTCACTACGCTTTCTGTACTTCGAAAGTTTGTCGTGAGTTCAAATACTGAAGTTTCATCAGTGATAAAGGAATAGATTTGTTCCGGGTCACTTCCCCTCCATGCATAAATACTTTGCCTTGGATCCCCTACTGCAAATACATGCTCAGGCGTGAGCAAATCAATAAGCTCTGTTTGTAAGGGATTGACATCTTGATATTCATCAACAAGTACCCACGCATAGTGTCTTGCTAGTTTCGGGTGCTTGACATACATTCGCGTCACGTCAATAAGTTGGTCACTATAGGTTCTTAGACCTTGTGCATGTAAAAGTTCATGTACAACCGAGGCAAGTTTCACAACATTCATAGCAGTGAGACGTTCAGCTACTGCAGCACTTCTAATTATTTCTTGAAATGAGGCAATACCTTTTTCTGCTTGTGTGTAGGCATCAAGAATGACTCGAAAATCATAGAGAAAACTAAAAAACATATCTCTCGGTTCTTTTCCTCGTCGTTCACGCGTTGTGAAATAGTGTTCCATAAACGCGTCAAGACTAAAACCTAATTGAGAAATTCCTTGAAGCACGAGCGAGACAAATTCTTTTTGAGTCGCCATACGTTTTTCTCGACCATAATACTGCATGCCTTTAGCAAGCAATTCTTTTTCAGCAAAACTATTGAAAGTTTCGATGCGAATACGAGTACCCGGAAGTAATTCTGCAAGTCGTTCTTGCATCTCCCGTTTAGCTTTGCGCGTGAAGGTAATGGCAAGTATATCAAGAGGATTAACTTTTTCATGTAAAATGAGATGGGCAATTTTTGTTGTAAGGACACTTGTTTTTCCACTTCCCGCACCTGCTATACAGAGTTGCTTAGGTGCAAGAGAAACAATAGCTTGTTTTTGTTCATCAGTAAAGCGTTGTAAAAAATCATTATAGCGTTCCATCGCTTTTTTTTCCTGTTCACTTACAGGAGTAATTGTATAGACATGCTCTTTTTTTGGACTTGTTGTTTTTTCCACTCGGTCTGCAACATAAGCTTTTTTAGGATTAAGTAATTCTTCTTCTCCTTTTTTCGTGAGCATAAGTACAGGATATTTATTCTTCTGCAAGGTAATCATAAGATAGTCATCAGTAAGCAATACCTCTAAAAAAACATCAAGTTCTTCTACAGTGTAACCACCGAGATTTCCAAAATAGATTTTTTTATCAAAACGAAATTTGCGTACGCGTTCATTCATTTCCCCTCGAAGAAGTTGTATGAGAAATTTTTTGCCTACAGGGAAATCAAGTTCTTGTATGAGACAAAAGACTGTACAATGATCTCGCTTGACTTGCTTGGGAACGGCTAAGGCGCCGTCACTTGTAAACTGCATACTTATTCCTCATTATGGGTAACTGCTATTATTGAGGCGGAAAAATCTGCAAGTTGCAGGACCAACATATGCAAATAATGTGCAAGGATACGGTCATTTTTCTCTCCCTCAACAAGGACACGAAGTAGTTCTTTTTCAAGCTCACTCTTCTGTGCACTCAGCTGTACTAATGTGGGAAATGAGAACGCATATAAGAGTTGCGCATAGTTGTCCAGATAGTCAAGGAGATTTTTAAGGAGATGAAGTAATTCTTCAGAAGTAGATGGAGTGGTAGCGTATGAGCTTGCAATATGCTTGAAGCTATCAGCAACTTTTTCCAAGTTCCAAGCAATAACATACCAAAAATGCCCTTTTTCTTTGTGAATAAGATTTTTGTTGAGTAATCGTTCGCAGAAATTTGTCATCTTATTATTCTTTTCTTCATGTTTAATCAGCTGCGCAAGTAGCACAGTATCTTGCGTAGAAAAAGCTTGATGCAATTCTCTTCCCATCTGTTGTACATGTCGAAAGGCTCTTCGTAAGGTAGGCGCAAATTCTTCGACATCTACCTGAGCCACTTGACCGAGAAGAATTCGTTTGGGAGTTTTTTCTGTTACCAGAAAACCAATAAAAAGTGTTTGTGTTACTTCTTCAATAATAGTATACTGTTCGGACGAATAATTAATGAGTTCAATCTCATCATAACCTTGTTTGTGAAAGGAACTAAGTTTCCATCGCAATACCCGATTAGAAAGCCCTTGTATATCAAGAGTCAATTTTTCTACAGTTGTAGTTGTTAGTGGCGCAAGTACAAGTTTTTCATTTTCTGTCTTCACCTCAAGTTCATCACCTTTTTCAAGACCTTGAGCGCTAACCCATGCTGCAGGTAAGGAGACTACTAATGTTTTCTCTGCAAGTTTGATTATTTTTCGTTTCATAGCAAAGCCTCCATTTCGCTAATAAGAGTTTTTGCTGTTTCATCCCAGTTGAAATCTTTTACAACCATAACCCTTGCATTTCTTCCTATCGTACGCCTAAATTCTTCATCTTGAATATAACGTTGTAATTGTTTAGCGAGATGATAACTATCTCTTTTTTTTGTTAATAAACCTGTTTTTCCAGGCACAATATAATCTTTGACAAAACCAACAGGTGTTGCTACAACAGGAAGTTCACAGCTCATCGCTTCAAGTACACTGAGTGAAGTTGTTTCAGTGAGCGATGGAAGTGCATACATGTCCATCGCAGGTAAATAATTTTCTACGTCAGGAACTGCAGGATATAAGGTTACTCCTGGTTGCTTTGAAAATTTTTTTTCAAGATGACGCATACCATTTCCTATGAGAAAGAGCTTCAAAGAAGCATGTCTGCTTCGCAGTTTGATAAAGGCACGAAGCAAGGTGGAAAGATCTTTCTCTCTTGCAATACGGCCGTGGTAACCAATAACAATGTCTTCTGGTGTGAACCCTAATCGTTCACGGAGTTGCTCACGGTCAGTCTTTTTCAT
>CAZHNR010000048.1:0-8998 GCA_964534065.1 uncultured Methanosarcinales archaeon | reverse complement strand
ATGCTGTACATGCAGGAACTGTTGCCCAGTTGCAGAAAAAAGATTTTGGCGGTCCTTTGCATTCGCTTATTGTGCCTGGAAAATTACATCACATTGAAGAAGAAGCAGTACTTAGTTTTCAGTGAAATTCATAAAAACATTACCTTCGCTATCTCCAAGGATAGGATTGTCGGGGTTGTCTTTTTCTTCTGCGAGCGCTTGCCGTTCTTCTAAGTTCATTGTTTCAATGAGGAAGTCTCGAGATTGGAATCCATAGTTTACTTCGTTATCAATAATAACTGTCGGTAATCGATGTTCTTCCAAGACATATTTCTCTTTGAGAAATTCAATTGCAGGATTATTCTCTGCAAATTCAAAAGAATAAATATTGAATTGTGGATATTGTCTATGAACATTCGTTAGTACAAGACCTTGATCTCCACAATCAACACAATCTCCAAAGTTCGTATAGAAGTACAGGACTATAGGTTTGTCTATTCCGCAAGTCTCCTGCATATCTTTATTGATGAGATAATGGCGAATTTGCAGTAAGGTATAATAGTTTTTGAGATTATGCACTTGAGGCGAATCATAGCCATATATTGATTCCATGTAGGTGAGCCGTTTCCCTAATTCTGAAATTTCTGTTGTATATGAAGTGATGTTAATATTTTCACAAAGGTCGCTACTTACTAGCTCAAACACCAGTTCGTTTCCAAGTGATTCTACTCGAATATCATTTTCTAAATCATAAATTACTTGAAGTTTTTTTTCATTAATTGCTGACCCAATAATAAAACCAACAAGAAATATTACTATGGTAATGGCGAAAGCGCTCAAATAGCGAGATGATTTTATTTTTTTCCTATCCATTTTAACTGATAAATTTGTTCGGGCCCCATCGTATTGGTTTTTTCGTAATATAATGATACAGTGCTTTGAGCCAACAATAGGCACCTAAGAACCAATAGGTAGATATGAATAGTATAAACGGTATTAAAATGTTTTCTTTTTCATTACTTATTCGTTTAATGTATAATGTGAACATAAACATGATAACTAGCAAGAGTAAGGGTATGACTACTTTATTGCTAAATGTGAAGAAGAAGAGATCTGTATTAATAAATTCTAAATCGAAGATAAAGCCAGCGATACGAATCTCATGAATCCATTTTATGATGTTAACGACAAGCATAACTGAAGCGTAAAGAAACGACGCAAGCGATAAGAAAATAAACGCAACTGATGCAGGAAGGATGAATAGTCCTAAGTTACCGTATCTGGCACTGAACATATGTTTGTATTTTTTTATTTGTATAAGAAATCCAAGGAACCATCGCACTCGTTGACTAACAAAAGCTTTTAGCGTAGTCACGCCGCTGGTAAACACTTGCACGTCTATCACGTTTTCAATCATATAGTGTTCGCTTTGTATGCGCATAGACATCTCCAAATCTTCAACCATGGTATGTGGGTTAAGGCCTCCATACTTGTCAATAAATGTTTTTCTAATCATGGTAAAAGCTCCTGGTGCTAAATGAATAGCGCCAAGCTCCGCTTGCAAATGACGGACGAGTACTGCACTTAAAAATTCGTGAAATTGGATTTTTTGCAGTAAGCCTTTTGGTTTAGCAATTTTAATACTTGGAATAACGGCCATTACCTTTTTGTTTTTGAAACAAGGAACCATGCGGCCAATAACATCTGGTTCCATATATGAATCTGCGTCAAGACCAGCAACAAATTCTCCGGTTGCATGTTTCATACCTGTGTTTATAGCATTTGTTTTTCCACGAGACTTTTCATGAGATAATACGAGAACGCCGTATTTTTCATAGGTTTTTGCAAGCTCTAAGGAATTGTCAGTAGAACCATCATTAACAATAATAATCTCTAATTTTTCTTTGGGATAGTTGCTTGCAAGTAATGAGTCTAGAGTTTTTTTCAGTCGTTCACCTTTGGCGCTCCCTTCATTCCATATAGGAATTATCACGCTTACTTTCGGTTTATACTTTGGATCAGCTTTATGTAGATTCGCGCGTGAAGGAGAAAGAATAGTAAGAATGTAAAATACAGAAGTGAAGAGTCCTACGGCCGAAGCCAGATAGATGAGGATGGAGTTTGCTTCCACGGTAAAGATACTACTTAAAAGTCTTTTAAAAGCTTTTCTTATCGTATCTCATTAAGTAATTCTTTGTAAAAACTGTCTTGTTTTGTTTTTGCAAGTCGTTCAATGATGAGTTGTGGGGTAGACCGAGCTATTTTACCTATAGTGGGATTACGTTCTACTATTAGTTTAAAGTCCTTATCTAGCCCCTTCGCCTCTATTCCATCAAAGCGGGCTGGGCAAGAGAGTTTCTGGAGTTCTCGACCAACATGTGTAACAAGAAGAGTAGTGGTGGCGCTATGCTTTTGTAATTGCAAAAGGATGCCTTTGATGATGCGCGCAGCGATATCTGGTTCTGTGACAGACTCAATTTCATCTGCAAGAATAAGCTTTGCAGTAGTTTTTTCTTTAGCTAACTTTGCAAATTCACCAAGCATAGTCTCGAAAGCTCCTGCTCCAAGAGTGCCTTTACTTTTGCTAAAATAATATATGTGCTCAACGAGACCGACTTTTGCTTCTCTAGCAGGAACGCCAAAGCCCATTTGGGTAAGTAATTGTATTTGTGCAAGCAGTTCCATAAGCGTAGTCTTTCCACCACTATTTGCTCCTGTGAGAATAGCGATAGGTTGGTCTTTGCCCAAATGGTATGCTACTGGAGCTGCATTCTTAAGATGCATATTTTTACCGTAGACAAATTCAATGCCTTTCTCTTGCAGGCTTGGCAGGGTAAGTGCATATTTTTCATGAAATTGCTTGATTGCTTGGAAAAGATCGAGCGTGTGTAATTCTTCTTGTACTTGAGTAAACTTTTCAATGAATTTTTTTGCTTCTTTTGCTAAACTTGTTCTTGAAAGACGTTCTTTTTCTTTCTGCTCCACTTTAGCGGTTTTTACTTCTTTCATGAACGATTCTTCATCTACGTGTGCTTTTCCTGTAGCAGAAATATGTATACTATGACTGAAGGGGAAGAGCAATTTTTTTTCTCGTTTTTGTTGTTGAGCAATTTGGAATTGTTGAATGCTATCTTGTTGCTTTTGTGAAAGCTCTTTAAGTAAACTTGTTTCTTCTTGGATAATTTTAGAAAAGGTACTTCCAGAAAACTGTGATTGCTCAACAATGTTGTCGATACACTCTTGCAAGGCAGTAACGTCTTTCTCCAAACTTTGACGAATAGACTCAACGGAAAAATCTGTTGTATTGTTCTCAAAAGAGTGACTAGGAATTTCTATGGTAAGAAGTGACTGCAAGTGTTGCAATGCTTGCAATGCTTCTTGTTGCTGTTCAAGAAGCAGGACATATTGCTCAGGAAATACTTCGTCAAGTGAAGTTGAAGTAAATATAACAACATTTTCGATGTCTTCAACGGCTGCAGAAAAGTTTCCCTCTTCACCCGGAATAAGCCGTACTTGTTCATAACTAACGACATCAAAAAGATCTTGGTCGCGTTGGACCAGGGAGACTGGAACAAGGTTTCCAACTGCTTTCTTAAATTTCGTATAGGTGCTTACATCACCGCAGGCAAGCACAATAGTGTTGCATTTTTTTTGAGCTTCAAGCGTGAAGGTAAGTGCCGTAAGGAGATGTTCTTGAATTATTTTGCTCTTCTCTGGCGTAAGTTGTTGCATACGCCCTGATATTTCTTGCTGTCGTCGTCGTATTTCCTCTGCATCTGTAGTGAGTGCAAACTGGTCGATGAAGGATGACGAATCATCATGGAGAAGGAAGTGTTTAATTTTTGTTTTGAGTTGTTGATGCAACGCTCGCGCTTGGCGAGTACAAAGTTTCACTGACGTCGTGGTAGCTTGCTGCTCTTCATTCGCTGCAGATGTTGAAAGTGTCATAACTTCTTTTTTGTTCTTGGAGTTTAAAACTGCTGTGCGAGCATGTCCAGTGCTGTAGCTACTCTCAAATAGTTTCTTCAGATTCTTTGGAAACCTTTAAATACTTCTCTCAGGTCAGTTACTGTATGCTTTTCCGTGGAAAACGAGCGATGTCGCCGTTAATTGCAACTGTCCTTCTTATTGCGTTCGCTGTAGCACTTGGAGCTATGATTATGAACTGGAGTTCCGGAGTGAGTGCTTCGGACCGTGTAGAAGCTGCAAACTGTGAAGGAGTTGCTATCAATTTGGAAGAAGCAATGTGTCTGCAAGATAGTCAGGTAACGGTGCAAGTGCGAAACACTGGAGATGCTCGAATTGACGCTTTAGAGATTGTGTTCATCAATGAAGCAGAAGATCTAGATTTACGGCTACGAATACCTGACAGTTCTTTAATTAAATCGGAAGCAATGGAACGTATTGTTAAAACAATCACGAACAGTTTAGACACGCAAGTAGAATTAAATCCTTTAGTTCTCAACGCTGATGGCGAGCTTGTTGCTTGTGAACCTGCCGGGCTTATCCAAGACCGATTAGTTTCGTGTTAGACGTAAGGTTTATCAATAGCATATTCTTTACACTACTATGAAAATCACTCTTTCTTATGAAAAAACAGTCGACCAGAATGCAAGCGAAGCATTTGAAAAAGCTAAAACTGCACGAAAGAAGATTGAACGAGTGAAAGAAACTATTGCTGAATTTGAGAAAAAAGCAGTGAAAGCAAAAGCGAACGAAGCAACCGAATTTGATTCTAGCTTCAAAAAACTTGAACATCACAAAAAACTCTGGTTTGAAAAGTTTAAATGGACCATTACCTCCGAAGGATTCTTAGTTATTGGCGGGCGAGACGCGACAACAAATGAAATTATTATTAAAAAACATACACAACCAGGAGATTTAGTATTTCACACGGACATGGCAGGGAGTCCTTTTGTTGTTATCAAAAAAGATAGCGCTCAAGACGTGCAAGGACTTCTTGGTAAAGATTTTACTCCTGCAAAAGAAATTGGAGAAGCAAGTATACAAGATGCAGCGAACTTTACACTCATTCATTCACGAGCATGGAAGCAAGGACTCACGAGCACAGATGTTTTTTATGTCCAACCATCTCAAGTCACGAAGGAAGCAAATGCTGGTGAAAGTTTAAGTCGAGGAAGTTTTGTTATTCGAGGGAAAACCACCTACGTACATGTACTTATGGGCTTTGGCGTAGGGGTAGTAACTAAGGAAGAACCTTTCTTTTTTTCAGGACCGCTTTCTGTTGTAAAACAATTTTGTCAAGCACATGTAGTTATTGAACAAGGAAAAGAAAAAACAAGTCAAGTAGCAAAACTTGCACGAAGCCAACTGCGAGAAGAAACAGAACTGGACGCGGACTTAGATGAAATTGTACGACACTTGCCAAGCGGCGGATGTCAAGTAAAAAAAGAGCGTAAGAGAAAAAAATAATTTACTTGTAGCGTTTACAATTGTTTTGCTTTTGCACTGCCAACTATGCTTACTTGCGGTATTTGAAGTCTTAGTCCATTAAATATTGCTTTTTCAAATTCTACCATTTTTTTAGTTTTTTCTGAATTGGCATCTTTATACGTTGTTTTGTAGTGTTTGAATTCTCTTTCAAATAGCTTTTCTTTTTTATCCTTATCAATAAATTCTATACCGATACCTTTTCTACCATATTTTTGTAAAATGTGTGGTCTTCTTTGGTCTATTTCAAGAACCATTTTTTGAACTTCATCGGGATTCTTTATCTTAAAGAATAAATTGTTTTCTTTTTTGTATGCAATTGCTTTATCACAAACTGATGCATATTCGTCTTTGACGATGACATGTATATCCAAGTAATGCATTTGAGACTTTGCGTAGTTTGTTCTTTGCACGCTTTGTCCTGAAATATACACATCAAAATTTCTGTTTTCTAAAATATTTTGTAAATGATTTATATTTTCTTTAATACCTGTATGTTTCTTTACATAATTACAAATATTTTCTAAAGAATCTAACTGAATAAAATCTTTTCTTGTGAATGTTTTATTACTTGCGAAACTGGAAGGATGTTCGACTTCTACACTGAAGGGTGCATGTTGTACGTATTCTCTATCTCCTCTGATGTTGGGTGCTAAATCTTTTTTTGTTACTTCAGTCATTTTATTTGTAGGTCTCTAAAAGTTCTTTTCGATATTCTTTTGTATCTTCAAGAGGAATTCCTTCTTTTCCTGCTAGAGTTCTTTTTTGACCGATACGGTAATTAAGAAATTCACGGTTGAAAAATAATTCTTCGTCCGTTTGATCGATAAGTTCAACAAGCATAATGTTAGGATTTCCTTTTATGCTATGTTCCGCGTAAGTTTCAGGAAAAGAACGGAAACAATTTTTATTGTATGTTGTATCAAAACGATCTGAAGTTTCCATGTATTGTATAATTTTATCAGGATTGTTTTTTGTAATGAGATGTACTGTAAGTACTTTTTGGTATCCTTTGTATTTTGGCTGAATGAGTTCTCCTGAAAGATAAATACTTGCCTCTAAACCGGTTGCGTTCACGAGCGTGTTTACATCTGCAATAGCTTTTTTAACTTGCAGTGTAGGTCTTAGATATTGTAAAACATTATGTATGTCATCAAGCTGCACCAGTTCTTTTCTTGCATGAGTTGATGAAATATCTTGTAATCGGAGATCTGGTTTGGATCTCTGTACATACTCGCTATCGCCAAAAATGGTTGGGGCAAGATTTATTTTTGCCTTTATTTCTAAGCTGTGTTGCAGTTCTTCAATTTCTTTTTGAATTTCTTTTTTACGTTTTCTACTTGATTTATTTGACAAGGTATCTATATCAAATCTGCTCAGTGGTCTGCTATTTACACCAGTGATTTTCTTATTTTTTGTACTCTTTACAAGAGCATTGAGGCTAAAACCTGTTCCTGTTCCACCCATTAGAATACAACCTCAGGAGCAGTTTCTGAACCTGGATTACTCTCGAAGAACTCTCGAGCTTCAAGTCCCATGCTATTAGCAATAATGTTTGAAGGGAAGGTTCGCAGTCGCGTGTTAAAGTCAGTAACTTCTTCATTGTAACGGATACGAGCAACACTGACACGGTTTTCTGTACCTTCTAACTGGTCTTGCAGTGCAAGGAAATTTTCAGTTGCACGGAGTTCAGGATAATTTTCAACATTGATGTTTAAACCTCTAAATTGTTCAACAACATTATCTATTTGCTGGGCAGCAGCAATTTCTTCTTCACGCGTCTGTGCAGAGTTGAGATTATTTCTTGCTTGAACTGCAGCAGTACGAAGATCAGCGATAGCAGTCTGTGTTTCACTCTCAAAATCAGCTGCACCTTGCACGGTAGCAACAAGATTTGGAATGAGGTCAGCTCGACGTTGATATTGAACTTCAACATCAGACCATGCGCCGTCAACTGCAACATCTGCTCGGTTGAGTGAATTGAAAATACTGATGTACGTGCTTAATAAAATAACTACGAGAACAAGAATGACGCTTGTTATAGTCATCCAAGGTTTCCATGTGAATTCTTTTTTTGCCATATTTTTTACCTGTTAGGAAAAAACCCGACAAGGCCCAAAGCGAGTTTAGGTTTTGCCATATTTTTACCTTTTAATTTATTTTAATTTAGGTGTAAAAAATTTGTCAACTTCAGATTTTCATCCAAAGTTTTGCCATATTTTTTTACCTATATGATTTTTATTTTGATTGTTTTTTTGTCTTAGTTTTCTTAATGGGAGGTACTTTAAGAAGTTTTTCAATTTCTCCGTCATCTAAGAACATACCGTTGCAATTAGGGCATACGTCTATGGTTATCTTGTTTTTTGTTACTTTTTTCATCTTATACTTGCATCGACTGCATCGTAAGATAATGTTTTCATTGAGTTCTTGGTACTTACCTGTAAGTAACCACGTGAAAAAATGTTCTAGTTTATTTGCCATTAAAATCCTCCTCCAGCGCCGCCACCGCCAAATCCGCCGCCACCGAATCCTCCAAATCCTCCTCCTGAGCCACCTCGGCCTCCACGGAAAAATGACCCTGCGATGTACGCTGCAGCAAATGCTTCGCCTGTATTGCGCCCTTCGCCTTTCTTAGGCTTGTTACTAAATCTAAAAATAAAAAATACCATAACTACAGCTAAGTAAATTAGCCATGTATTTCCCTGTACATTATCATTATATTGTGCCGTTGCAAGATTACTTTCAGTCACGTCAAGTTCAAACTGCACTGCAAGGATGAGTTGTTCAAGACCAGTATAATAATCATCTTCTGCTAAATAAGGAACTAAGTATTCACGTTGCAAACGACCCATTGTTGCGTCAGTAAGCTCTCCTTCAAGGCCGTAGCCCACAGCAGTAAAATATTCTCGTTCTTCAACAGCAATAATTGTTAATAAACCGTTATCTGTTTGATCATTACCAATTTGCTCATTTCCAATTTCAGTTGCTAAAAGAGCTAAATCTTGACCTTCACTTGTTTGCAAGATAAGAACCGCATGCTCTGCTACACCAGAATCATAGGTTTGCCTGAGAAGAGCAGTGAGGCTTGCTTGTTGTTCAGCTGAAAGAACGCCAGCTTCATCAACAAGAAGTTGACGCACTTGTGTATCTTCAACCGCAGCAAAACCTGAAGTCATAAGAAGAAAAGCCAACATTACAGGGATAATCCATTTCACAACGAGTTTGAAAGAATGCATGCTTAAAAAACTATAGATTCAAGCTAACAAAACCTTTAAAAAGGACTTCGTGTTTGCTAGACTTACCATTCATAGTTTCTTGCACCGGTGGTTGAATGGTACAATGGGGCCTTGCCAAGGCTTCGGTCTGGGTTCGATTCCCAGTCGGTGCACCACTTTCTTCACTTCGTTCAGATTGTAGTGGTTTCCTTTGTGGAAATCGAACGTGCTAGATAATTTGAGAAATTATTGGCGCCCCTCCTCACGCTCGGGGTTCCCAGCTCGACGCATGTTTTTTTGAAGAGGTAATGATGGCTCCAGAAAGCTTTCTTTGATGACGCCCAGTCGTTGAA
>CAZHNR010000047.1:0-9322 GCA_964534065.1 uncultured Methanosarcinales archaeon | reverse complement strand
GTTGAATAAAAAGGTGGTTTCGCCGTTGTTCTCGCTTGTTTGCGGGAAGAAAATAGGTGGTTGCAGGGCAATGCATCCCTTGACTATCAGTATATTTTGTATTATATGTTGCATCTCTATGAGGGTGCAGTGCTTGCAATTCGATGCTAAACTCGTGAAAGCCTCGGTTTTGAAAATCGCCCTTATATATCATTGTTTTTTATATGGTTCTTCTCCTTTATTATATTATTTATTTTTTTATTATTTCAAGAATTGTATCGTAATAATTAATTGGAGTGCATTTTTTGGTTTTAATGCATGCTTCATCATAATTTTTTAAAATAGGGATTTGTTCTGTGTAAAATTCAATACTGCCTGAATACTCTCCAGCTAATCCACTTTTGTCTTCTTTATTCATGACATGTACTCGTTTATTGAATGGTATGAGCATGATAAGTCCTCTTGTATTTTGCAGTACCTTTTCATATACATAGATTTCTTTTTCTCTTTCGTTTTCAAGAAGAATACCTTTGTAATAGTCTTGAGTAATTTGTTCAATGGAACCTGAAAATTCTTTTTTATCTCCTGGCATGCCGTATCTTCCCTTTAGCGTATACATCGATACGTAAAACGACTTGTTCTTTAAATCAATTTTGGTAGTGCGTTTATTATGTCTTTTTTTCGCTTATTAATAATCCTTATAAACGTTAGTGGCAATCTCCTTCACAAATGGTACAAGGCCTGATAAAGAAACAACTGAGACATCCAGGAGCATTTGCTATTGCAATACTTGTAATAGTTGCTCTCATGTTTTCCTTAGGTGTGCAGTTGCAGCTGAACTCAAGTCTTGAGGCGCTTATTCCTGCTGATGGCGAGTTCAATTCTAACGCCCGTCTACTTGAACAAACTTTTGAAGGCTCATCGTCACTGCAGCTCGTGTATAGTGTTGATGATTCTACGATACTTTCCACTGCCATAACTGATCTCACCGATCCTCGCGTCGCCGAGTATGTAGATAATTTACAAGATATACTTTTAGAAAGTCAATATGTTGTGGGCGTGAGTCCTCTTGAACTCTCTGAAAACGGTTATAATGGTCGTATGAATGTAGCTGTCAACACTCCTGACACGCTTAATGGAAATACGCTGGTAAAAAATGAAATAAACATGCTTCTTGATGAGATAGGGAATGTACCTGGGATGGATATTACCTTAACTGGCCTACCTTTACTTATTGATAGGATTAGTGGTTTACTTATCACTGATAACTTAATTACTATTGTGCTTACACTTGTGTTTATTTTTGTTTTTTTACTCTGGTATTTTAGAAGTCTGCGATTCACCTTGGCTGTACTATTCTCGCCAATGATTAGCTTAATAGCTCTGGCTGCATGCATGGTTTTGCTTGATATCAGTATAACGATTTCACTTGCCGCCGTAGGTGTACTTGTTCTTGGACTGGGAGTAGATTATAGTATTCACATTGCAGTGCATTATCAAGATAAACGTATAGAAAAAAAATCTCATCGTCAAGCACTTCTTGAAGTTATGAAAGAATTATTTATTCCTATTACCGCATCATTCTTAACTACACTTGGAGGATTTGCAGCGCTGATGATTGGTGTGTCGCCAAGTACACAAGATCAAGGAATTGTACTAAGCATTGCAATTATTGTTATTTACCTTGTGAGTTTTTTAGTCTTTCCCGTTCTTTTGACTGTTTTAGCAAAACACGGACGAGTTGTTGAGAACAAAACATTTAGTAAGATAAAAAAATTCCTCGCTAAACTTTCTGTGTATCAAGCCCATCATCCCAAAACTGTACTTACAGTCTTTGGTATAATTACGGTAATTATGTTTTTTGGTGTGATGCAAGTTGAGTTTTCAACAAGCAATAGCAACTGGATACCTGATTCAGACCCTCTTTCTATTTCCTCACGCCAAGATCAATATGCTTTTGGTGATGCAGAAACTCTTCTTCTCATCCTTGAATCACAGGAAGGTGACTTACGAGACGTGCAAGTAGCAAGGGATGTGCAGCGCTTAGCCTCAGATATTGCACAAATTCCTGGAGTAGATGAAGTAATAACTCCCTACAATTCTCTTCCCTTTAATGAAAATGAAATATATGAAGCAATAACTACTAGTGGGCGATTGAATTCTCAGTTTAACGAAGATTACACCATTACTACTATTGTCATTCGTTCGCAAAACATGGAAGGTCCTCAAGGAGATGAGGTGGGTGTCTTGGAGCAAGTCCGGGAAGTAGTAACCTTACATCCAATTTATGATACAGAAGTAAAATTCTTTGGAGATGAAATTCGATTTGAAGAACTCGCAACAAGCTTGCAACAAGACGCAGCCATTACTACGGTAGCAGGCATTCTTATTGTCTTTATTGTAGCGAGTGTTATTTATGTGAGTTTTGCAATAGGACTTATTGCTCTTATTCCTATACTTATTGGTCTTGTCTGGGCAATAGGCTTTATGGGTTACCTTGGAGTACCCTTTACTTCCTTATCGACAGGAATTGTAAGTTTAGTGCTTGGAATTGGAATTGATTTTTCAATTCATTTAGTTGATAGTATCAAAAGGTATTTGAGAAAATATCCTTTGGATAGAGCTTTAACTGAAACACTGACTGGTTCAGGAACAAGCATTCTTTTATCAAGCATGACAACCTTTATTGGTTTCATGGCTCTTTCTTTTTCCCAACTCTTAGGAACACAACGATTAGGCTGGAGTCTTGCTCTTGCTGTTATCAGTGTCTTTATCGTATCGATATTGACAGTTCCTGCAATAATGCAGTTAACACAACAAAAGGTGAAATCATCATGAAAAAATTTTTAGTATTTTTAGCACTTGTTGCGTTACTAGTCCCTGGTGCATCAGCACTGACTCTTGACGTATTAACAACAGATCCTGCCCCTTTGCAGGCCGGAAGTTTTGCAGATGTAACTATTGAAATAGAATCTGCACCTTCTGAAGAACCCTTTACTAATCTTAATATAGGTTTAGTTGAGACTCCGTATATTCGGCCAATCTCCACGACTGACGGTGAATTTGCGACGTTCCGTCCAGCACGAGTTGCAACATTTACTTTTCGAATATTTATTGAAGAGAATATACCTGAAGGATTCATAGATTTAGAATTCTACGCAGAGAGCGATGGACTTGAAAGGTCCACATATAATCGACGTGTCTTTATTCAGGAATCAGATTCAGAACCAGAACTCTACATTGGTTCTATTAAGACCACTCCTAAAGAACTTCTTCCAGATACGGATGATGTGCGTGTGGATATTACACTACAAAATCTTGGTGACAAGGACGCAGAATTAGTAAAAGCTACGCTTATTTCTGGTGACTTAATAACTCCTGCCTATAGTTATAGTATGGAAGATAGTGTGTCAAGTATTCCAAGTGGTGGGCAAGCAACACTTTCTTTCGTTATTAATATTGACGAAGAGGCAATGGAATCCCTTCCTGCAAAAGTTGAACTTCGCTACCGAAGTGAAGATGTCGGTAGTTCTGATTATATAACTTCAACGGTTCAAATTCCTTTTGACTTGCAAATTGTTCCTGCGCCTTTCCTTGAAATTGTTTCTATAGAACAACTTGATAGTTTTCAAGGAGGATCCACTGAAAATCGTGTTCGTGTAGGTATACAAAATAACGGTCTTGCTCAGGCAGAAGAAGTGAGAGTTCGCATCATCCCAGATATTTCTTACCCCTTTATTTTTGAGACGACAACACAGTATGTTGCTTCAACGATTCAACCGGGAGATATTTCCTATGTGTTGTATGTAGCAGAAGTTACTGATGACGCGCAAAGTAATAACTACACTATTACTACGAAGCTTGAGAGTCTTGTCGGTGATGCACGTTATACTCGTGAGGATGTGTTAGTTCTTGAAACTACTCCTGGCGATTCTCTTCCTCCAATGTTTATTGCCATCGGTATCATTGCTGTTGTACTGATACTTGCAATCTATATTGGAGTGCGTGCACGAAAACGTAAATAGAAATCAACTGATTTCACCTTTTTTCTTTTTTCTATTTGGCATATGGGTGCAAATAATTTTTAGGTAATTATACGGCGTTCTTATGATGTTTATGTACCATTACGATTGCTGCTCCAAGCAGTACGAAGTTTTTCAATACAAATTGACCTTCCATAGTAAGAAGTAAAGGATTATTATTTTGAAAGACAAGATCAGGTGCTATGAAGAAAGTGATAAATGTACCAATGAGAAGAATCCACATTGCGTGCAGTCCTATGTCTGCGGTTCTTTTCCACAGAATACTTAAGCCCAAGAGAATCTCAAGAGAACCTAAAAGGATGAGTGCGAGCGTGGTTGGAAGAAAAAACAGAACGCTTTGCACTAGAGGTGTCATTTGACTGAAGCCTACTATTTTTAGGGCACCAAACCATATGAACACAACAGCCAGTGCTACAAGAACAATTCTGTAGCCGTTCTTTTCAATACTTGCTTTCATTATTTTTTATTCCATGTATAGGGCTATATATATCTTTGTACTCAAGAGGAATTTAGTAGTAGATATAACATCCTCAAGTATCTCACTCGCATAAACTATATTTAGCCAGCTCTTTTTGTTTCTATATTTTTTATTTGTTCTTTTAAATCTTTTAAATTGTTTTCAAGAGCATAAAATTGTATTGTTTGTAGCCCTTTAATTTTTGCAGTTTCAATATTGTATATTCTATCATCAATAAAAACTGCATCTTGAGCCTGCACATTTAATGTTTCAAGTGCAATATCAAATAATTTTCCTTCTGTTTTTAATGAGCCAAATTTTCCTGCAGAAATAACTGAATCAAAGAGTTCATCAAATCTAAAAATCTTATTAACTTCTTGAATTCGTTCAAGGGAATTATTGGTAACAAGAGCTGTTTTTATATTCTTTTTACGTAGTTCTTTGATGTAGCTAATCATCTCTTCATTTTTTGAAGTATGTGCAAATGCAATAAAAAACATTTCTTCAGTAAAGGTATATTTGAACTTTTTCGTAAATATTTTTGCAAGTTCTTTATGAGGTAATTTTCCAGTCATCAACTCTTCATTATATGTATTATATGCTTCAAAGAGTTCGTGATAGGGAAGTCTCGTTTGTAATGCTAAACTTCGACAGGTTTGCATGCCGTCTTTGGCTTCAAATGTGAGGATACCATCAAAATCGAAAAGAGTTGCTTTAATCATTGTTTGTTCTCCAGATAATAAGTGTAGGTTTCAGTTCCTGTCCAGTTTTTACATTCTTCTTTAGAAAAGCATAGTTTAGCAGCGTAACTCAAAACAGTTTTTTCATCTTCTGCACCAAGTTCAACTAGTTGTTTTTGAATTTTTTTAACATCAATTTCTAAAATCTTCACTTTAGTTTCTTTCATTCTTGTAATTTTTGTTTGAAACGCTTGATTTGATTACGAATTTGAATTGCAAGTTCGAAATCAAGATTATTTGCAGCTTCTTTCATTTCTTTTTCAAGTTGTGTAATTCGCTTAGGAATATCATTTTTTGGAAGCGTTTTCTCTTCTTTGAGTATGATGACTTGTTCAGGAACAGTTTTTTTAACAGTCTGAGGAGTAATATTGTATTTCTTATTATAGGCAAGTTGTATTCTTCGACGACGGCTAGTTTCTGCAATGGTTTTTTTCATTGCATCGGTTTCTCTATCTGCATACATGATGACGCGAGCATCTTTATTTCTTGCTGCACGGCCAATAATTTGGATTAAGCTTTTATCATTGCGCAGGAAACCTTCTTTATCCGCATCAAGAATTGCCATGAGGCCAACCTCAGGAATATCAAGACCTTCTCGAAGCAAATTTATACCTACAAGTACATCAAACTCTTTAAGCCTGAGTTGACGAATTATTTCTGTTCGTTCAAGTGTATCAATCTCTGAATGTAAGTAACGAACTTCAATATCTTGCTTTGAGAAATACTCAGTGATTTCTTCAGCAAGACGTTTTGTAATGGTTGTTACAAGAACTCGATTTCCTGCTTTTGTTGTTTCACGAATTTGTCCGATAAGATGTTGCATTTGCCCAGCACTAGGATGAATTTCAATAATTGGATCGATAAGTCCTGTTGGTCTAATGATTTGTTCCACAACTTGACTGCTTCGCTCAAGTTCGTACTGTGCAGGAGTCGCTGACACGCACACTGTATGTTTCATAAACTTCTCAAACTCAGGAAATTTCATTGGACGATTATCTAGAGCTGAGGGAAGACGAAATCCATAGTCAACAAGTGTTTCTTTTCTTGAACGGTCGCCTTTGTACATACCATTAATTTGTGGAATGCTTTGATGGCTCTCATCCATAATGAGTAGGAAATCATCAGGGAAGAAATCTATGAGTGTAAATGGTCGTTCTCCTTCTTTTCTTCCGTCAAAAAATCGTGAATAATTTTCAATACCGTTGCAATACCCCATTTCTTGAATCATTTCAAGATCATAATTTACTTTTTGGTTTAATCGGTAGGCATAGAGCTTGTTTTCTTGTTCAAGGATTGGAAGGCGCTCGTCAAGTTCAGCTTTGATTTCATGAATTGCTCGCTCCATTTTATCATCTTCGACGACAAAATGTTTTGCTGGAAAAATGACATACTCATCGAAGGTTCCATTAATTTCAATATCTGGAAAACTTAATTCAGTAATACTTCCAATAGTGTTTCCTTGGAGTTGTATGCGGATAATGACGTCACTTGAATAACTTGGCATGACATCAACAATATTGCCTTTTACTCGAAAGTTTCCTGGCTCGAGAACCGTGTCATTTCTCTCGTACTGTAATTTCAGTAGGCGTTGCATGAGTTCTCTTCGGGAATATTTTTGTCCTGTTTTTAGTTTCGCGACAAGTTTTTTGTAGGGCTCAGGATCTCCTAAACCGTAGATTGCAGAGACAGAAGCAACAACGATTGTATCTTTGCGCGACATAAGGTTTACTGTTGCAGAAAGACGCATCATATCAATTTTAGGATTTACTTTAGCATCCTTTTCGATATAGGTGTCACTTGCAGGAATGTAGGATTCTGGCTGGTAATAGTCATAATAGGAGATAAAAAATTCAACACGGTTTTCAGGAAAGAGTTCTTTAAGTTCTTTGTAGAGTTGAAATGCAAGTGTTTTGTTATGTGCCATGACAAGCGTAGGTCTTCCATAATTGGCGATGACGTGCGCCATAGTGAAGGTCTTTCCACTTCCTGTAACGCCAAGAAGTGTTTGCAGTGCATCTCCTCGTTTCAGACCTGTAGTGAGTTTCTCAATAGCTTTAGGCTGGTCACCAGCAGGAACAAAAGGGGAATGTACTTTGAATTCAGGCATAAGAAGAAAGAAAAAAAGAAAGTATAAAAGACTTATGGAGTCTTGTTTTGTATATTTCTAACTATATTTAGATGTAAGCTTTGTAAGCACATCTAGAAGTTGAGTTTCAAGGATGATAGGTTGTTCACCTTCATAATTCAGGTGTACTGCAGTGTATTTATTTGGTTTTCCAATAGTTCCATATATTTCACCAATTTGATATGCTTTGGTTTCATTATTTCCGATATCTGCAGAAGCAAAAATAATTCGTTGATTTTCATTCACTTCAACGAGACTAGGTCGACAACCTGCAAGACGAGGGATATTTCCCAAACTGGTATCTAGCTCTTTGATAAACTGCTCTAAATTAGCACCATTGATTTCTTTTTTTGATGATGATAGCTTCATACATGATAGAAAATCATTCTGGGTTTTTAAATTCTTCTTTCTCCACCGAAGCAATAAAAAATATTTATAAAGTTCAAATACTAAACTATGTTTATGAAATACGCAATTATTGTAATAACTTTCGTTGCTGCGCTTTTAGTAGCCTGCGCACCTGTTGCAGAGCCACAAATTCCAGCTGACCCTGTCGATGATACACCAACTACTCCTCCGTTTCCGCCTGTAAATCCAGGACAATCTGGAGCGAGTGGTACTGTTCCTGCTGGATCTTTGCAGGAGCAATGTGAGAACTTTGGTGGAACGTTTATCGCTGAGTACGATGAGTGTGAAGGTATTGATGATGTATCTTGCACCGAACTAGGTGGAATGTTTAACGAATGTGCAAGTGCATGTCGACACGAAGAACCTGGAGCAGATAGAGTATGCACGATGCAGTGTGTGCAAGTCTGCACCTTGCCTAATTAGGCTGGTTTTTCTTCCTTTTCTTTTTCTTTTCTCTTTTTCTTTTTAAATCCACACGAAATGCTTAAATATAACTCAAAGACGAGTATATACTATGTATCCAGAAGAGGGCGATTTTGAGGAAGTGTACAGTGGCGCCGGTCGTGAAGATCTCGTAGATAATGATGAGATTTCCGCATCGGAAGAAGCATTCATGGCTGGTTATGATGAAGAGACTGAAGGCAAAGATACTGATGCTGATGCTGATGAAGTCTATGACGGTGCATTTTCTAAAAAGAAACGTCGAAGCAAACGTCGAAGTGAGAACTTTGATGAGGAAGATTTATTGAATGACATTGAAATGCGATGAACTTGCATGAACGGTTTTCTCTATGGTGGTCGGCTGTAGGTGCTACAGGAAATTCTGTGGAAACTTTTCTTCTTTTAGAGAATCAGTACGAGAAAGAAACTAGATATTATCATACACTCACGTATCATATTTGTGCAATGCTACAACTCTTTGATACTTGCCGGGATCACCTTACTTCTCCTTTGGCTGTTGAAGGAGCAATTTTCTTCCACGATCTTTTTGATGATGAAGAGGAGACTGCTGTGTTCACAGAGAAATACTTATTGGAACAAGGAATCTCTGCGGAACTTGTGACTTGTATTAAGCAACTTATTCTTAAAACTCTTGTTACCTCTTTTCCTGAAACTACTGACGAAAAATATATAGTTGATATTGATAGAGCATCTCTTGGATTACCTTTTGAAGAATTTAGAAGGAATACTGCGCTTCTCGGACAGGAATCTCCATTGTCCGGTGAAGCATTCGCATTGCAAACTCAAAATTTTTTTAGATATATGCTCAGCCAAAAACGCATATATTATACTTCTACTTTCACTCACCTTGAACCTATCGCAAGAAAAAATATGCAAACTACTCTTGACTTGCTTTCTTAATTTTAGGTAAGAGAATAAGTAATGCAATTAAGTTTGGTATTGCCATCATCGCTGCAGAAATATCAGCAAAGGCCCAAACAAGTTCTAAGGACATAAGAGCACCTACTCCTGCAACAAGAACATACACAATTCGGTAAATATAAGGCCGGTGGTGTTTAGGACGTAAATATTCTAAAAATTTCTCACCGTAGTAACTCCAACCAATAAT
>CAZHNR010000046.1:3253-9598 GCA_964534065.1 uncultured Methanosarcinales archaeon | reverse complement strand
GAGATAAGCTGAGCAATTGATATTTTTTCTTTAATGTGGTGCTAAATCCCTCTGCCCCTGCAATAACAAAAATAAGATGTTTTCCTTGACTTTGTAAAAACTCGAGTTCTTTAGCAAAAGAAACTGAATCAAACAATCGGCCACCTTCATCAAGAAGAAAGATTGCTTCCTCTGCATGTTTGCTTAGGAATTTCTCAATTTGTGCTTCTTCCTTTTCTCTGGTACTATCTTTAATTGCATGGCTATAAAACCGGTTACCTAACCTTTGAATGTAGGTAGTTGCTAGTTCTTCTAATGCTTTATTTTTGAGTTGCCCTACAGTAATAAGTGTGATATGCATAGAATTTCTAAGCGCATGGTAATTTATATGTTCTCGCAATGTTTATATATTCAGAGCCAATTAGGTCTTTTTACATGCCTGAAATTACTACACCTATGCTTGCTGCGTACGCGATGAAGCTAAAAAGCTATGATCCGGAAAACGTGCTTGGAGCAAAAAAAGACGAGACAGCCTTTATGCAGGCTGCACTAGATACTGAGTTACAAAAGCTTGGTATGAACTTACAGTCATTTAACAAGTACGCATTGGTTGAGCTTGGTGCTGCACAAACTGGTTCTTACGGGCGAGAAACCCTTATATCTCATGCCCTTGCTGATTTACGCAACCCTGTAAAAAAAGATGATATGACGCATGCAAGGGGTAATATTAGTCATTTCTTTGCTGCTAACAAGCATAAGTTCCCAGATAATTTTTATGCGGGCTACGACCCGAATGTAACCAGAGAAAAAGTCGCTTCACGAGTAGGTCTCTTGGATATGCTTGCAGGACCTTGGGTTATGCACTATCCTATTTCGCGTACGCAACTCAGAGAAAACATGATACCTATGACTTTGGATTCTTACGATGAAGTTCGTGAGCATGTACACGGCATTGTTGAACAAAATAAGCTTCCTGTGATTTTTTCACATCATCTGCTGGATAAAGAAAAAGTAGATTTAAGTACTTATAAACCGGATAAGATGAGTAAGAAAGAGTTTCAATCCTTGGAGAAATCCATACCTTTGCATACGTTACCTGGACTCCATATTCATTTGGTAAATAGGACTGCATATAATACCTTCATTAAACAAACCAATGAAAAAACAGATGTACGTTTCAAGCGAACATTTCTTGAGCCTGTATCTGGTTCAAATAAAAATACTGACCCTTTCAAGAGTTCCTTGCAATCCTTATACGCTTGCCCTCCGGTCACGAGTTATCGTCGAGTCAATCAGTTACAGTCCTCTGTGACACTGATGTTCGCGTGGAACAATTCGTAGTTCTTAAATACTTTAACGACCTGTACTACTTTATGCAAGATAAAAATACGCTACAAAGGTTTGCAAGTTGGATACGTGAAGCAGGAGCAAGCTTCTGGTTCATGCTCGTGTTTGTGTTGTTTTTTGCCGCAGTATTCTATTTTGATTTGAGTCGCTACGTAAATGACTTAGTTCTTGTCTATGGACTCATAGCAATCTTTTCCTTAAGTTTTATCTTTGATTTTCTCGTACAACCTATCGGTCCGGATATTCCTTTGGTAGCTGGTATTCTTTTAGGTATTCCTTGGGTGCATGTACTGTTGATTACTATTGCAGGTTCTATGCTTGCACTTATTGGAACCTACATTATTGGTATGTATATTGGTGAACGAGGAATTAGGTCTTTGCTTGGAAAACGCCGTTGGAATAAACTCAAAGAAAAACATATTTATGGAAAGTGGGCATTGTTTGTTGGCGCGATGACTCCAATCCCTTTTGTGCCGTATTTGGCAGGTTTGTACCGGTTAAGTTTTAAGGATTGTATGTTGTACATGGCGCTTCCTCGTTCAGTACGATTTCTTGTGGTTGCATTAGCCACAGTATATTTTGCAGATTTTTTACTACTATTTTTTGGAATGTGATATGATGAAATTTTTTGAAGGAACGATAGCAGTTGTTGGCGCAAGCGATGATCCAAAACGTATAGCTTATACAGTATTTGCAAAATTGCAGGAATTATTTCCTTATTCTGTGCTGCCTATTAATCCCAAACTTCCTGTGGTACATGGAGTTCAGGCCGTTGCAACGCTTGATGATATAACTGAACAAATTGATACGCTTGTTATGATTGTAAATCCTGCTATTGGGATATCTATTGTGCAAGAAGCTTTAGAAAAAGGCATAAGAAAATTCTGGTTTCAACCAGGATCGTACGGACCTGAACTGGAACAATTGCTAAACAAAAAAGATGATGTTCTCGTGAGCTTTGGTGCGTGCATTCTCCACCTTTAATCAAGGTCTTCTTCATTACCTTGCTCGGAAACAGTCATAAAATCTTTTTTTTCTTCATCTACAACGGCAACACTTTCCTCATCAGCTATACCTAGAAGTGGCTTTGGTGTTTTTGCCATATACTCTTCAGTACGAAAGCTTTTTCCTGAGTTCACAAGTTCAGTAAATTTAGGATAGTCTATCCACGTCCACCAGGTTCCTTCAATAAAGAATTTCTTTTTTGCCAAGAGAATAACTCTGCTTGGAAGATGTTCACTCACTATTTCATAGTCAGGCAAGTACTGTGCGACTTGTTTTGCAAAGTTTCGTACGTGTTCATGTTCTGGCATGTTATCTCTACTTAATCGATTGATACTTGCGCCAACATGCATATATCCTTTAATTTCTATAAAATCAGCATCGCCTCGAAGAATAAGTTTTGCATAGTTTTCTGGTTCGACATCGTTATATCCATGCATAACGGTGAGTCGAATTGTTGTTCGTTGTTCCTTCGCTGCTAAACCATCAAGACTTTCTTGGAGTTTCTCCCAGTAATTGCTAAATAAAGGATTATCTATTTCTTTGAGAAGTTTCGGGTTTGGCGCGTCAACAGAAATATAAAGTTGAGTTATCGGGTCCAAATCTTTGAGATGTCCTGGATGTTGTCCGTTTGTAACCAGAAATGTGGATATGCCTCTTTTATGAAATCCTGCTACGAGTTCATTCATGCGAGGATAGGTAATAGGTTCGCCGTTAAGTGATAGTGCGACATGTTGTACGTCTTTACTTGCCTCAAATGCCTGGGGAATTGCTTTTTCATTCCCACCAAAGCCTTCTAGGAGTTTTTTTTGATGATGGAGACTTTCTTCAATTATCATTTCAGGATCATCGACATCCCATTTCCAATCTTTGGAAACTGGAGCCTTATAGTCTCGCCAACAGAAGGAACAACGGTTCGCGCAACTCATGCTCGGAGTCATTTGCAGACATTGATTACTCATAATACCATAGAACTTTAATTTGTAACAACCGCCTTGACCTTTAATCATATTTTTGGTCCAACCGCAAACTTTTACAGCTGAGTGACCACCTACAATACGGTACTGTTGTTTGGTCATTTTTGCCTTTGCATGTTCTGTAAGCATTTCCATGGATTGATATGGAAGTGAGAAGTATTTAAAAAGATTCGGTGATTTTATTCTATTTATGACAAGTCCCATTCCATTCCATTACGCAGCCGCTCATGACCTGTTTGCAAAATTGCATATGCAACATACGTCAACTGCTCATCCACGTGCTGTTCTCTTAGGGCAGCAGATAGAAGGAGACTGGGAATCAGTAGGTCTTTGTGGCCTAGCTGATAGATATATGCAAGAATCTCTTGACCCACAACATGTTTCTTACCGAAATGGTGTTTTAGTTGTGCATGAGGGCGAAGTCCTCGGTCATTATAAGTTAGGAAAATATAGGACATTCTTGAGTTGGATAAATAAAACGAACGAACACGAATTTTTACTTAAAGAAGGTGGTTTGTATGTCCCGTCCACAGACTTATATGAACATCCCCAAGAAAGCTATAGTGGCTGGCCTGCTGTTCATGTTACAAGTCTTCATTTATTTCCTGGACGTCATGCGCGTGTGAAAACTTGTGAAGCCCTACAAAAAGAGAAAGCTCGGCTTATGCAATCTTGCGTTTACCAGAAAGTAATTCGCTGATTTTAGCTACTAAAAATTCTTTCTCAACTCGTTCTTGGTTTCCTGTATCACGGTCTCGAATAGTGACGCAATGGTCTTCTTCTGTATCGAAATCATAGGTAATACAGAAAGGTATGCCTATAGTGTCTGCACGTAAGTATCGTTTTCCTACACTGCCACTTTTATCATATAAGCACATAAATTCTTGCTGTAATTCTTTGTAGAGTTGCTGAGCCTGTGTATGTAGTTTGTTCGTTAAAGGCATAACGGCCAAAGGAATAGGTGCGAGACGGTATGGTAAAGCAAGAGTAGTTTTACCTTCTTCTTTATCCTTTTCATCATAATAAATATCAAGCAAGGCAAAGACAGGTCTATCAACGCCAAAAGCAATCTCAAGGACATGAGGAACTTCTTTTTTACCTTCAGGTGTCATCGCAAATAAATTGGTTTTCGAATGCAATGCATGTTGTTTTAAGTCATAATCTTGGCGATCATGCACACCGCACATTTCAGTCCAACCAAAACTTGGTAAATTCACTTCAACATCCCATGCATCAAGAGCGTAAAATGCTAGTTCATCTTTTGTGTGTTGGCGAAGACGAAGCGCTTCCGCTGGAATTCCCATATTTCTGTATAAGGTATATGCAAGTGCTATCGACCATGCATAGGCTTGATTTTGTAAGGTGCCTTGTGCTAGTGCGTCAGAAAGATTGGTGAGCTTTGCAGTGTATGTTGTTTCTTGCGCGCTTGTTGGCCAGAGTGGAAGTTGCATATCTTTGACATCATCAAACTTATCAAATGTTTCTTTCTGACTTTTGAAAAGAAAGAGTTGCGCTTCAGCTTGGGTGAATTCACGCATACGGAGCATGAATTGCCGTGGACTAATTTCGTTTCGGTATGCCTTTCCTATTTGAAAAACACCGTTTGGTAGTTTATCGCGAAAAAAATTCATATACCGCATAAAAGGTAAGTAGGTTGTTGTTGCAGTTTCTGGACGATTATATGCTATGCGGTCCATTCCGATAGTGGTCTGCATCATAAGATTATGATTGGTAATTTCTTGCACGAAGTCTCCACCACTTGGACTCTTTATTTCAAGTTCATTAATTTTTGCAAGAAGCTGCGCGTGACTCATGCTATCGAGTTGTAATCCGTCGCTATCAATACCTGCTGCGTGGCAGTGTTCTTCAATGAGATTATCTGCACGGAATATATTTCCTTCAGTATCTTTAATAAGTGGGTCAGTAAAATTCCCAAGATGTCCGCTTGCTTCCCAGACTTCCTCAGGAAGTATAGTTGGACATTCAACCTCAAATAATCCTTCTTGGAGGAATGTCTTTTTTATAGCTCCTTCAACATTATTTTTTATAGCTTTTCCAAGTGGACCGTAGTCAAAAAATCCTGCCAAACCTCCATAAATCTCTGGGCTTGGTCCATAAATAAATCCTTTATCTTGCAGGTATGCTGCTAAGGTTTGTAATCGTGTATTCATTGTCTCAAATAAATATCTTGACGTTTATAAATATAGAGTTTCTCTTTGAGAGTTCCTTAAATACCTAAACCATATCCTTAAAAATTCAGAACGATTTTACTCTTTTTGATGGTTGATGAAAATATGCGAAAAGAACTCCTTACGGAGATCTCCCAAATGCAGGATGAACTTGATGTTCTGCTCTCGCACACGCCTGAAAAAAATTCAGGTGCTCTTCCACAAATCTTTCTCATAACGGGGATGTTGTCTCTGGTGCTTTTTTTTGTAACTGTGCTCCAAGAGAGTATACTTTTACAAGGGATTGCACTTTTGAGCTATCTTGTTGCAACGGCAGTTTTCTTGCCCTTGCTTCGTGTAGCTTTACTTAGTAAAACGCCGCTGCTTCAGGTGGGTGGAATAATTGGTGTGGTTATTCTAGCAGCGAGTTTTGTTTTACTTTGGTTTTCTTTTATTAGTTCAGGTATAGAAGTGTTCTTTTTTGTACTTGTAGGCCTTGCTTTTATTGCAAGTCTTTTACTTGGCTTTGCTTCAATCATGGCATACATGCTTCGAAAACCTGTTCCTTTTATGACTAATTTTTTTGTCTGGTGCAGCACGCTCACGCTTCTTTTAGCTCTTTGGTTGTATCAATCAAGCGTTGTGTTCTTACTTTCCCTTCTTGCTGTAGCTGCTTTGGTATTCGTTACTTTCCGTCAAGTACAGTATGCAAGAATTGAGACAAAGAAATTAAATTGGTTAGAACAAAAACGCCAAGAAGAAAATAAAAAATGACAGCAGTTGTAGTAGGGCAGAAACGATCGAGAGAATTAACGAATGATTGTCACGCATGTGGAAGCGATGAAAAATGGCGACCGAAAGGCAGCGATAAT
>CAZHNR010000046.1:0-3243 GCA_964534065.1 uncultured Methanosarcinales archaeon | reverse complement strand
AAGAAAATAAAAAATAAAAGTTATTTAGCTATTTTTAGCTTTTTTCTTTTTTGGTTGTGCATATTGTTTATTGTGCACTCCGAAAAAATTACTTTTTCTTTTTTTTCGGTTCCTTCATTTTTTTCTTGATACGAAGCAATTTTTTCGCTGGTGTCCTGAAAAAAATATATTGTTATGAGAGATTACAAAAAAGAAAAGCTATTTTTTAGCTTTTTTCTTTTTCGGCTCTTTCATTTTTTTCGTGATGTCTATGTTGCCACCACAGTGTTCACATTGAAGCCTGAGTGTTGAAACGCCTTGAATAGTTTTTCGTTTGTATGGCGCACTTGCATCTCCTTCTTTGTCGCAGTGAGGGCAAGTGTATTTTGCGTGAGCTACAAGCTTTGTTTCATGCGTTTTTTTCTCTTCAGAATGGCCACAATTATTGCAGACATATTCTTGCGCTCGAATTTTAGGTTTTCCAGTTTTTGGATCTCGGGGTTTTTCCATGAGTCCTTTATTGCATTCGCTACAAATTTCTTTATCAACCCAACAAATAACAAGTCTGTCGTTGATACGTCGTCGACTAAAATAAATAAGTGATTCCATGTTTTCTGGAAGTGTTAATGACATTTTACATACCTCATTTATTGAGTAAATATTTCTGTCTTATAAAGTTTTGTGCCTCTGTTATAAACGAAGTTTTTTTTCACTTCTACGTCAGCCCAGAAAATCACTCACTCCGTAACGTTTTTAAATACTTGTGCACCCTTCATCCCTACTATGGCAAGGAAACCACCAAAGAGACAAGCAAAACGTAAACAAGGTAGCGAAGCAAAGAAGAAGAAAATAATGAGTATACTCTTAGTCTTTTTGATGATCATTTCCTTAGCAGGTATCTTCTTATCAAGTCAACAAGGTTTAGGAAACACTTCCTTTGAGTATGAAGGTTATGACTTTGAATTAATCCAAGATCCTAATACAGGAAGATTCTTCTTTGTTACTGAAATCAATGATCAAGAAATTCCGTTTTATACGTTACCGCAAGACGCAAGTAATATTCCGGTTGATGGAAATTTAAACGCTTTACTTAACCAAGCTGAAGTACTCACTGTCGCAACTGACGGGAATCTTACTGAGGCAGCTCTCTTTGATGAGATTCGATTTGGTCTTGATGTCTATGGTGGTGTACCAAACAGCGCCGCTACATTAGGTCCAATTAATGGAAGTGCACTGCCTGTTGCAAGCTGTCTTGTTCCGTGATCGAGTTATTTATTCCGCGCTTGGCATTCTAGAATAAAATGGTAAAAAAACACGAAACTAAAAAACCTAAAAAACAAAAGCCTATTTCCACGGCTCTTATTATTGGTGCGGTCAGTCTAGTTGTTATAATTATTATGGCGACATTGTTTTTTAGTAATCGTCAAACTTCTCAGGTTGATTATAGCACCTACAATAATTTTGAATTTACAAAGTTAGAGACGGGATGGCAAACTTTGGTGCAAAAAGACGAACAGCTATTTCAAGTTCCGTTCTATAATCATCCTCTTGATATTACAAATGTCTCCTACGAACAACGTATTACGACCGATTTACTTGAATTATTCCGTACAACATCGCCTGTGCGAACGGTATGGTTGGCAGTTCCGCCAGAATCAAGTTCATCAACAGTACTTGCAGGAGTTAATGTAGCAAGAATTACAGGTCGATTTTATGGCGCTTCGACACAGAGTGCGTTTTTTGGTTCGAATGCTACAACTGAAGGTAATTTTTCAAGGCCACTAATCAACTGTGATGTAGCTAATTTTAGAAATGTAGTGATTTACTTTAATGAATCAGCCTCTGACAATTCCGTTCAATATGTAGATAATTTTTGCATAGAAATTTCAGGGACTGATAGTGATGGTCTTCTCGCTTCAACTGATTATTTAGGATATAAACTCCTTGGTATTGTGCAATGAGCCATTATTACGACACGAATCAATCTTCTTCAGCAGATGAACGACAGATAACTGTTCGTGTCGCTGGTTTGACTAAAACATTCTTTGTTGCAAGTGGTCTATTTTCTAAAGATCATTTAGATACTGCAACTAAACTTCTTATTGAGCATGCAGATCTTCGTGGTGCAAAACAGATTCTTGATCTCGGTTGCGGTTGGGGTCCTGTTGCTTGTGTTATGCGGCTTCTTTTTGATGATATTGAAGTAACTGCTGTGGATAGTTCTTTACGTGCCATAGAGTATACAAAAAAGAATGCTCATCATCATAAGATTCCTATTGATGTAAAGAAAAATGACATTTGTGAAGGTTTAGGAATGTTTGATGTTATTCTCACAAATCCTCCTTACTCTGCAGGACGTGAAGTGTGTTATGCATTTATTGAACAATCATTTGCTCATCTAAATCCTAAAGGCAGTTTACAACTTGTTGCTCGTCATCAAAAAGGCGGTAAAATGTTGCAGCAAAAAATGGAAGAAGTATTTGGTAATGTAGAAGTACTTGCTAAAGGTAGTGGCTTCCGTGTGTATTGTTCTAGAAAAAATTAAAGTGGTTTGGTATTCTCAATAAGTTGATGTCCACCCATAAGCAACTCATTCAAATTCATCTGTTCTCTATTTTGTAAGTGATCATTTACGTGATTGCTTAATGCACTAATTAAGTAGTCATGATGTCCTACATTACTTTCCAAATGTTTATGGTGGGTTTGCTCAGCTCGTTTCTGTAGTTCACCAAAAAAATCACTTTGCACTGAACTTTTCAGTTCAGGCTGTTCCATTAAGAGTTCAGGAGTAAATTCTCCGTTCACAATAAGATTATTGTCAAGTGCCGCTGTTAAAGCTGACATGAAGTGTACATGCATGACTCGTTGATAACTTCCAAGACCCATTTTATTTTTTCACCGTGTATTGAGAAAGATTGTTTCTATATTGGTCTCGACTAGCACCGCCAAAGTACAATTGCCCAAGTAGCTGTGCTCCTTGTCTACCTAATTTATTCTTATCAAGTTTTCCAAGTCCTTCTTCTTCTAATATGTTTGGAGCATTCGTTTTTTCTAAAAGATCGTCCAAATTACTCGTATCAAGAGTAGAAGCGTGTGCTTGTACTGCTCGCTGATTTTCCTGTTGCTGGAATTGCTGGTGCTGACCAGTGTGAGCGAAGCCTGTATAATTAGCACCTGCTTGGATAACTTGCGCTCTGTAAGAATCAACGTCGGTTCCTAAATCTTTTTCAACAGCTGCACGGGAATAACGTTTTATACGTAAAT
>CAZHNR010000045.1:0-9647 GCA_964534065.1 uncultured Methanosarcinales archaeon | reverse complement strand
ATTCTTTCTTGGCTACTTCTCGTTGCATGATGTCTTCTAACATATTAATTCTCTTCTACTTTGTATAGGTTCGCGTATGTCTGAGGTTTCAAATTTATTCCTTCAAGAAATAAGTCTTGAAACATTTCAGCATCTAAGGAACAGCTCGTTTTGAGTACTCCTTGCATTAAATCTTTTGCTTCCTGGTTTGCACGTCGATAGTTGGAAAGAGTTTTCATTCCTTCAGCTACAAATAATTCTTTTGTAGCTTCAAGTTCATTTGTGTAAATCATTTGCGTGTCTGTATCGTTTTCAGTAAGTAAATCAGTATACAGATTTTTTCCTGCTTCAAGTAGTGATGATTTATACGATGAGAATGATTCTTGACCGTAGCTTGAAATAGCTCCTTTTATGTGCTGTGAGAAATATAATTTAAGACCTTGTTCGTAAGGACTTATAGTAGATGTTTTAATGTGTTTCATGTGTTCTTCCTCTTTTAAAAAAATAAAAAAAATAAAAAGAGTATCCTCTACTTGAGGATTTTAACTGCAAGAGCTATTACTGCAATAAGAAGCAGTAATACAATCACTGCGAGACCGATGAGATAAAGATCATCATTAGCTTTTATCTGAGCAGTCACTCTTTCGCCGTAGGTTGGTTCTTGAGTTGTTGGAGTAGGTTGAGCCGTTCCACCACCAGTATTTCCAGGGGAAACAATAACAATTCCATCTCCTGGGTTACTAGGAGTTGTTGGATTTGTAGGTGTAGTTGGTGTTGTCGGTTCATTACAAGTTACAGTAAGTGGAACTACTTCCTGATCACTTCGTCGTTCATTTCTGTAGTAGGTATTTACTTCAACGAAATAAGAACCTGCTTCTACTCCTTGTAGAGGAATTCGAAACTCTTCAGTTTCACTGTCTCCTTCATCAAGTTCAATGTTTAAGATTCGACGGGTAAAGTCAAGTTCACTCGCATCAACAAAAATTGCTGCTTCATCTTGATCATCTGTACCTGTGTTTTTGATTCGGACGTTTAAAGTTGCGTATGCATTATTACAGCTTACGGTACTTTGATCCCAGTTGATCGAGGAGATACTAATTTCGTCATCTTCTCTATCAATGCCAAAATCGAAAGTAATTTCATCGTAATGTTCGAAATCAAATTCGTCGTCTTCACCGTATACTCGGATTGTTACTTCAGTTTCGTCTTCGTCAAGATCGTCGTCAATGGTGAAGGTGATGGTGAATTCTTCATCGCTATCTGCGCTGATATCTTCTTCGTCACTTTCTTCATCAATGTCCCATTCGTCATCTTCAACTTCAATGTAGACATCATTGATATCTATGTCGTCATTGTCAGAGTAAAGGTTTTCAATAGTGATAGTGAGGGTGATTTCATCACCTTCTTTTAATTCATCATAGTTATCGCCGTCGTCAAGATCTCCTTCGTCATCGTTGTTTACTTCTAGTTCAACATCGGTGATTCGAAGTTTACTTTCAGCTTGCATAGTGACGAAAGTTGTTTCAGTAATTTGGATACTGGAAGCTCCTGTACCGGTAACTCTTACTTGTCCGATGGTGCTTTCTTGACTATTTTTATTAGCAGGAATTGTTGCGATAGCAGTAACTGTAGCACTTTCACCAACATTCAAGGTGTTTTGTGAGATAGTTGCTTGTGCATTGAAATCAGAACTTAGTGCATTGCCTTGTGAATTAGTGAATGCAGCTGCTAAATTACTAATTTGTTCGGAACCTGAATTGGTTACTGTGTATGATGTACTTACTTGTGTATTTCGTTCTGCGGAGTTTCCACCAAGTTTGATGGTATTTGCGCTAGAAGTCAAATCTGCACCTGCGTTGTTTGCACTAATTGCAAAACTTTCAGTTTCGGATGCTTGTCCATCAGCTACGGTAACTGTCACGCTATTTGCGTTTGTGGTTGTTGTAGGTGTCCAAGAAATAAGTCCTGTACTGCTAATAGTCATACCTGCTGGTGCTCCAGAAATACTGTAGGTAAGGCTGTCACTATCTGCATCTTGTGCATTTACTTGGTAGCTAAAAGCCACGCCGACAGTTGCACTTTGATCTGGAATTGCAGTGATACTAGGAACTGTGTTAGCAGAAATTGTTGTGCTTGCTTCATTGTTTGCTGCGTTGCTATCATTTGCCATGTTGCTAGCCTCTGCAGTAACAGTGTAATCTCCGCCATTCGTATATGTGTTGAATGTATCTAGAGTCGTAGTTGTTTGAGCTTCTAAATTTGTTAGTGGAATTGTGAAGTCGCTTCCGTCATCAAACGTGACAAGAATATCGATATTTTCACCTGTGATGTTGTCTGGCCCATTATTCGTTACTTCAATAGTGAATTCTGTTTGCTCGCCAACTGTTGGGTTTGCTGATGCAGAAATACTATCAACGGATAGGTCGTATGCTGCGCTTACTACGCCCATACTGAGGACAAGAACAACTGCTAATAGGAAAATTTTATTGTTCATTTTTTTGTAACCCCTAGATTAAGTCTTTATTAAAATTAATCTGTTACTCCTATAAAGTGATTTTAGTATATAAAGATTATGTTTTTGTTCGCTTTAGCCCGTGTTTTCTTAATTATGGCTTATTCGCCCTTACTAAATCTCATTAGGGGTGAAATCGAAACATTTAAATATAACTACAAATATACTAGTATCGTAAATCGTATACTGATAGCGATTATAGGTGATTATGTGAATACGGAAGTTCAACAATTAGCAAAAACATTGCTTGCATCAAAACTAGCTGCAAGCGCCTCAGAAGCACAGCGAATGGCACAAGATATGCTTGGGGTAGCTGAAAAAGTACATGCAGATAGTAAAAAAGATCATATTTATGCGGTTGATGGATATAAGCCTGAAGCCTCTGCTCCAAAACCACCATCTACTCGTCTTACTTTATCAAATCCAACATTCAATTCATCCCAACAAAGTGCAGCTGCACCTTCTTCCCCCTCCCCTTCCGCAGCTGCCTTTTCTTCTTCCTCAAATCAAGGAAATCCTTCTCAAGGAAATCAAGTTCTTACTGCACAGCCACACCCAAACATGCCGCAGCAACAACAAGCTGTGCAGCAAGCAACAACCTCGCCAAGCCCTGACTCTGCTTCGGTGGATCAGGGCGAGGTTGTTTCCTCCCAATCAGCAGATCAAGCTGACGTATCACCTTCTTTACCACCTGCCCAAGAAAATTCTCCAACCCCCTCCCCTTCATCTTGGGCAGATGATTCTCATTCACCTAGTGCTTCGTCAGAACCACAAGCAGTAGGTATCTCTGTTGATAGTGCTGTAGCGGAACAGCAGCAGAAACAACAACAACAACAACAACAACAACAACAATCTCCAGTAACGTCACAGCAAGCTTCACAGCAAGCACAAATGTTAGCAAGCGAATCGCTTTCTTCTCCTTCTGTTTCTCGACCTGAAGATGCTTTTGCTTCTCAATACGCAGGAAAAACACTCAGTGAACTTTCTGCTGAATCAGAAGGAAGTCATACAAATCAAGCTCCAGAACCTGCGCAAGCACAACCGCAGCAGAAAGAACAACAACAACAATCACAAGAAAGTCAGCAACAAGGAAATTTCTCTTCTCCTTCCTTCGGATTTGAACCTTCTCAACAAAGTTCACCGTCTGTACAAGAACATGCACAGACTTCCTCAGAGTCGCAAAAAAGTGACTTCCTCAACCTACGCTCGGAACCTCAAGAGCAACAAATGAGTAGTACCGAGGCACCGAGCACTTCCTCATCACTTGATACGGGCTGGCCAGCATCTGGCGAGAGCGAACCACAACCTGTTTCACCTGAAGCGGCAGAACAACCACAACAACCTGAAGAGCCCCAGTCAAAGGAGCGATTCACCCCTGAAGAAAAGAAACTACAAGAAGACGTTGATCTCGCAAAAGTATTTAATTTCGGCAACCGCTAAAACGCCAGAACTTTTCGCTTATAGTACGCTGATTTTTACCTTAATCCGCGTATTTTTGTTTTAATAACAAAGTATCCTGTAAGTAGCAGTTCATTTTATTTTTCCTTTATTTTTTTCCCTAAGATTTATAATCTATAGATTCTTTATTCTAGTATGAAATATGTTATCATTGTATCAATTTTATTATTATTCATGTTGAGTGCTTGTGCAGTCAATGAACCTCCATCAGCTGGCGCTTACACTTATACTTCGTATTATGATGTGTCCTATGGTTCTGATCCTTCGCAGAAGTTAGATGCCTTTCTTATAGATTCTGAAGAGCCGGTGCCTGTTGTTATCTTTATGCATGGCGGTGGCTTTCGTGCAGGTGACAAAGAAAATACTTTCTACAAAGATGAAATTCTGGCACAAGGAATCTCCTATATTTCTGTGACGTACCGTAAGATTGACGAAGTTGAAAATTTACTAGATATTATTGAAGGAGATTTTTACGACTCCTACAAGTTTGTTATGAGTAGAGCTTCTCAGTATAATATAGATCCAAATAATGTTGCTTTGATGGGTGGTTCAGCTGGTGGTGGTAGTTCTTTATGGTTAGGTACTGATGACCGAGTTGATGTTCAAGGAATACTACATTTACGATCTCAAGCTACCTATAATTTTTTCCTATGGGATGAAATACTTGGAATGGATCTTTCAAGTTTGGATTACATGGAATTTGATGCCGATGTGCAGGAAATGTATGGGGGAGATATGTCTTTAGCATATGAGCTTGATATGTTACAGAAAATGGACGCGAGCGATCCCCCGCTCTATATAGAAAACCTTCATCAGCTTACTCGAGAGCCTCAACGGCAAGGAGATATTACTCATCATCCTAATCATGCGACGTATTTGTATCAGCATTGTCTCGATGTAGGTATGGATTGTGAGCTTGCACGTGAAGAAAGTAGAGCAGTAGAATTTCTCCTTCGCGTGTTTCAAAAGACTTAAATACAAGATTCCCTACGATTTGTATGAGGTTGCAACTATGCCACTACAAGTAGCGGACATTATGTCTACAAAGCCAATCAGTATCGAAGAAACAGCTACCATTCACGCTGCGGCAAAAAAGATGAAGCAGTTTCGTGTAAGTAGCATCATTATTACAAATGTTTCTGGTAATGTTTCTGGAATTCTTACTGTGGATGATATTGTAAGGGAAGCAGTTGTGCCTGAAATTGATATGCAATCTCCAGTTTCAGATATTATGACTGTTGATGTTGTGTCAGTAAATCCGGAACGTGATGTTCGTGATGTTATTGGTTTGTTTAATGAATATGAGATTAGACAAGCGCCAGTCCTTGGAACAAAAAAAAATGTTATTGGTTTTATTACTTTAAAAGATATTCTTCGATTCGAACCAGCCATGCTTGATATTGCTGTTGAGAATCTTAAACAAGAAGAAGACCAACGACAAGAAGCGATTCAACGTTTCATGAACGGCGAAGAAATGCCAGATGAAGACTTGTTCTAAGAAAAGATTTTAAAGACGCTTCTGTTCTCCTCTTTTGTGTCAATTCAAGAATCAGAGAAACTCTATGCATATTACACGTCTCGTTTGGATAATTTGAGAAACTTGCCAAATGATTATTTTGTGCGTAAAGAAATATCCTCTCTACGTACCGTTGCAGCAAAGAAATTTTTCTCTTTTGCAAAGGATGCTGCCGTGCAATTTCTTGAGAAACATACAGCGGACTATGCAGGTCTTGCGTTGATGCATGCAAATAAAGGTGTAGAATTTCGTAAAACGCCGGATCTTCTTATTTTACAGGCTGAATTTTATCAAAAACATGCTGCCTTGCGTCATAGTACATTGGTTGATGTTTCAAAAGAGCATGCTTTGGCAGAGCGTAAATTGCTTACAGCACCTCCTGAATCAGTTAACCAAGCTTTTTACCGGGCTGAGCTTTTTCGCGAAATGGGTTCTTCATCGTTGATGTATGATGAGCTTTCCTTTATACAGAATACAGTCACTCTTCCCGAAGAAGCTATTCTTTGTTCTCGCTTACTTTGGGCGGCCGGCGATAAAGGTGAGGCATTAGATTTTCTTGTTACTACTTTTCAAAAAGATAGATTCTGTGAGGATTACAGAATGGCTAAGGAAATTATTACTTGTTCTCTAGCTCTTAATGACATGCAATTCGCGTCTTCGTATTACGTACAAAAAGAAGGATTGGAAAAATACGCGTCTAGTTTTGTTGAGCCTCATACTACGTACTCAAAAATACTTTCTAAGTGGGATAGAAACAGATACCACTGGACAATGTTATCAGAACTCTTATAAATTAGATTTTGCAAAAAAAGTGTATGGGTGATGTGCACAAAATCCCTTTACAGGAAGTCTACAATCGATTTCATTCGGGATATCATGGATTAACGAGTGGTCAAGTCAACACACTCCGTCAACAGTACGGAGCGAACAGTCTTTCAGAAAAGAAGCGAGTTCCTTATTTCATACAATTTATCTTACAGTTCAATAACTTTTTTTCTTATTTACTTCTTGCGGGTGCAACACTCTCTTTTATAGGTGAATATCTTGCTCCCGGTCAGGGGAATGGTTTAATTGGAGTTGCATTATTAGGAGTCACTGTTTTGAATGCCGCCTTCTCCTTTTTTCAGGATTATAAGGCCCAAGTTGTTATGAATAGTTTTAAGAATCTCCTACCTCCGCAGGTGTTGGTCATACGTGATAAAGACCAAAAAGAAATTCCTGCAGTGGAACTTGTACCAGGAGATATTATTATTTTACGAGAAGGAGATAAGATTCCTGCTGATGCACGCATTATAGAACAGAGTTTGCTTAAAGTTGATCACTCCATGCTTACTGGTGAAAGTGAGCCACAGCTTCGAAGTGAAGAACCTACAAGTGACAAGCAACTCTCAAGTAGGAATATGCTCTTTTCTGGAACCTTAGTGCAATCAGGAACTGGACGTGCAATTGTTGTTCGTACTGGTGATGCAACTGAAATTGGTCAGATAGCAAAACTTACCAATGAAGTGCAAGCGCATGAGTCACATATTAAACAAGAAATAAATCACTTTGTTAAAGTCATCAGTCGCATTGCAATTATTCTTGGTGTTCTTTTTTTCTTTGCAGGTTTTGCAACCGGAAAAAGTTTTTGGGTTAACCTTGTTTTTGCCATAGGTATCATTGTAGCGAACGTACCTGAAGGACTGCTTCCTACGGTAACGCTCACTTTGAGTTTAGCAGGAAAACGAATGGCACGGCATAAAGCCTGGGTAAAAGATATTGAAAGTATTGAAACCTTAGGAAGTATTACAACTATTTGTACTGACAAAACGGGAACACTCACTGAAAATAAACTTAAAGTTGTTTCTCTTTTTCACAGCAATAAACATTTCGAATTAGATAAAAAACATCTTACCTTTATACATAGAGATTCGCACCAGTATTTACATCATGTGCAAGACGTGTATTTTGATCGCATGCTGAGTTGTATGCATCTTTGTAACAATGCGGTGAATGAAGGTAGCTATGCAAGCGGTGATCCTACAGAAATTGCTTTACTTCAGACGGTAGAAGAACAAAAGAATAATGATATTTATGAGCAAGCACATAGAGAAGAAGAAATTCCTTTTGACAGCGATAAAAAGTATATGATTACCGCACATAAAACGGTACATCACAGAATAGCCTATATGAAAGGAGCGCCAGAACGTGTCATTGAAAAATGTAGTACCTACATCCTTGATGGAAAGGAAAAGAAATTTAGTGCAAAAGAAAAAAAGTTATTGCTTGAAGAAAATGTCAATCTCGCAAGAAAAGGCTATCGAATTCTTGCCCTTGCATTTAAGAAACTAGGAGACCACGTCGCAACATCAACATACCTTGAAGAAGATAATTACGTATGTCTTGGTTTTGTTGCTTTACAGGATCCACCACGTCCAGAAGTGAAAAAAGCTGTTGCACAGTGTTATGATGCAGGTATTCGAATTATTGTTATGAGTGGTGATCAGGCTGCAACTGTTGAGGCAATCAGTGAGCAAGTAGGTATAGTTACTGATAAAAAACCCGTTACTACGCTTACTCGTGAAGACTTAGATACCTTAAGTGATGCAGATCTTAAGACACTGCTTGCAAAAGACACGAATCCAATAATCTTTGCAAGAAGCCTCCCATCAGACAAACTTCGCGTGGTAAAAATGCTACAAGAACTCAACCAAGTCGTAGCAGTTACAGGAGATGGAGTAAATGATGCACCAGCACTCAAACAAGCAAATGTAGGAGTTGCTATGGGAATGGCAGGTACGGACGTTGCAAAAGAAGCAGCGAACGTCGTACTCCTTGATGATAACTTTGCAACTATTGTCAAAGCAATCAAGAGTGGACGCACTGTCTATGAAAATATTAAGAAATTCATTGTGTATATTCTTACTTCAAATATTCCTGAAATATTACCGTTCCTTTTCTTTGTACTCTTTGGTTGGCCGCTGGCACTTCCAGTCTTACTTATCCTTGCTATTGACTTAGGTACAGATATGATTCCTGCTATTAGTCTGGGAAAAGAGGAATCAGAAGGTGACGTGATGAAGCGTCCACCACGAGACGGGAAACGTCCATTACTTACCAAATCCATGCTTGTACGTTCCTATGGTTTTATTGGTCTTATTCAAGCAGGACTAGGCTTTCTGTTCTTCTTCCTTACACTCTTTGATAGTGGATGGACGTGGGGAGCAGAACCAACTGCAGCTGCATATGCGATGGCAATCGGTGCATATTTTGCAACAATAATATTCTGTCAGATATTCAATCAAATAGCCTGTCGAACACTGCGAAAGTCCGCATTCCGTGCACCTATTCATGGTAATCATTTGATATTTGTGGGTCTTATTGTGGAACTTGTACTGCTTGCAATTATCTTGTACTTCCCGCCTGCTGAACGATTCTTTGGCGTGCTTCCCTTTGACTTAGGCTACTTGCCTTGGATGTTACTTGGTGCATGTAGTATCTTGGTACTTGAAGAAATAAGAAAACATTACTATCGTCGAACTGGAAAGCTTGGTGCATTCTAGATTATATTTTTTTTATTTTCTTTTTATGACTTGCTACTATTTTTTCTTTGACGTGATGATTATGGTTTAGATAATATTTTTGCTGGTCTTTCTATTGACTTGTATTTTGATAACTCGTAACTAGTAGTGTATTCGTATTCTAGCGTATAGTTTAGTGTCTTATGATGGAATAGTAGTTAGAACTACTAAACTTGAATGTAATTACTATTGCTGTCAGATGTAGCATTACGAGATACCAGAAATAAAGTACTGTTGATTGTAAGTGTGTTGAGTCTATGAATTACCTTGCATTCAAATCTATGTACGTTTTCGAGAAGATTTTTTCTTGCTTGTTTTTCTAGACTTCTTTTTAGCAGTTGTACGTCGTCGATTGCTGGTAGCTTTGTGTCTATGCAAGACTGCATATGCTTCAGCGATTTTACGTCGTCTTCTCAGGATAATGAACCTTGCGAGCAGAGCTACGATAAGTATTCCTGCAAATGCATAATAAATCCAAGTCGGAATACTGAAAGGATCTCTTTCTTTTCTTACTGGAGGTTCTTCTTGCTCGGTTGTATTAGTAGTATTTGCTACAGCAGTTCGTGTAGTAGTTTCTTCTTCTGTATTTACAGTAGTTTCTTGTTGCTGAGCTTGCACGTTG
>CAZHNR010000044.1:6570-9743 GCA_964534065.1 uncultured Methanosarcinales archaeon | reverse complement strand
AGTTAATTCTGTTTGTAAATTATTTTAATTCTAAATAGTTTAAAATTTGCTTATACTTTTTAGAGTTAATTAAATTCAGATTATTTATTTTTTGCTTAAATGTTTTAAATGATTTTGAATCTATAATATTCAATTATTGCTTAAAAATATTAATTGTTATTTAACTAAATATTGTGAGCAATAACTAAAATTAATAAATTATATACGATTACAAGTTATAAGCAAAAACTATATTTTTTATATTATTTATTATCCATATATTTTAGTCAAAAATTAAAAATTATAAACTAACCTATTCAACTACTCAAAGAATGACGGTCGTAAATATTGACTATATCCATCAATAAGTAAGTCGTTATCCGGTGAATTCAATAACTGCGACCATGAACTTGGAATAGGATACTCCAATACATAGACAACAATAGGTTCATCTCGGTAAACATCACCTTCAAATAACTGAATATTTGACAGCCTTACACCACCTTTTATCCAAGTAGAAAAGCTTTGTCCGTCAAGATCAACTTCATCTTCACCGTCAAACCAATCGTTAATTCCTGTGGATTCATCAATAGTTTCAGGAGGTAAATAGACACCTGCTACATGCAATAATGTACCTTCAATCGTATAATTACCCGGTACTAATTCCATAGTATAGGTACCGAGTAACGCCTCTTCCTCATCTAAGAAATCTTCTTCAGTTGCAATACCATCATCTGCGACCGCAGCTAAGAGTTCATCAGCTTGTTCTTGCGTGTAGAAACCACTTGCAAGGCCGTCAGCGACAAGATCTTCATAGGAGCTTGCAGCATCAAATGAAGATACGCCGTCAAGCTCATAGCGTAAGAAGCCCTGTAACGGAACAGTTGTATCATACGGTGATGTAGCCTCACGCTCAAACCCAAGTATAACAGAATCGTTTATACTTACAGGAGTATAGAATTCATCCATAGCAAAAATTCCTTGCGTACCTGCATCTACAATTGCAGTAATATCACTTACACTTCGTTTACGTACAATGATGTCACGCTCTACAATTGGCCATAACTCAATGTTAAATGTTTGCGACGGAGCATTATCAATATTGTTGAAAGGGAAGGCTTCACCTAAGTATCCGTCTTTTTGATAACGAATATATCCACCTAAAGCACAAGGAGGAAGTTGAGCTTCAAGAACTCCTTGACCAGATATCAATGAAGTGTAACCAATATCATATTCATCACCGCATACATAAGCAATATAGACATCATCAATAGCTTCACCTGTGTGTCTATCAGAAGTAACAAAGGTATGTGTTTGAGGCAAAGTGAAATCTCCCAGACCAACTTCATAATTTGTTTCTAAACTTTGTACATAGGTAAAATTCTGGTATGCTGGATAATTATTTCGAACATTCACTTCAAGTGCAAAATCAAACTGATACCCTCTTCCATTCAAAGCATCAGGGTCATGTACTGAAACAATAAGTGGATACGAAACATCATAATCAAATCGATAATCCTTAATCAAAATACCTGTAATCGCCTTAATGATAGGGTTATCAATACCAATCAAATCTTCACCTTCTATAAGCTGACTTCCGTCACCAACCTGCACATAGACAGGGTCATAAATGTATTGATGGAAAACTTCTAAATCATCGTATACTGTTTGTGATGAGGCAGGTAAGAAAGACGTATAAAAACCATTTGCATATTGAGAATATTCATCTTCTCTATCAACAGTAAGAGCAAAGGGATTTGCAGTATTCGCGTAACGAATCAAAGACATAAAGGGCAAAATATTTTGTTCTAATTCATCTTTCACTTCTGGAAGAATCCATGGACCGCCAGCTTGTCCAAGAAACTCAATGCTTTCCGTTGGAGGAAGCGGCCCTTCGACATCAGCATAGACACTCAAGATATTCATCGTTTGCGTCTCATAATAATTTGTCTGCTGCGCGAATCGATAGATTTCATCAGCTAATTGGTAGACTCGTAACATATCAATATCAACTTCTGTTTCAAAACGTTCTAGCAATCGCGTATTATCAGAACTTAAACTTTGCAAAATTATAGGATATTCTAAAGTAGCTCGAGTAACGCCTTCAGAAAAAATTATTTCTGCAGTAACCGTATCTCCCTTTCTCTGAATATCATATTGATCTGCAATACTTTCAAAGCCATTAATACATGTTTCTATCTCTATAGCAATATATTCTTCTAAATCTTCTTGAATACTATTGTAACCACTTTCAGCAGCGCCACAATAACCCGCATCAGCTGCGCATAAAGGTTTTTTCTGACTAAACTCACAACCCGAAGGACTTTCACAGTCTGCAAGATATCGCCAATAGGGAACAACATACGGTTCGTACAAAACAGACCTTCCTCGGTAACTTGGCACTGATGGATTAGGAGGATTAAGCATTCCACCTTGTGCTCCGATTTCTTGCAAGGCATCGATTGTTGTAGCCTCAAGACAAGTTTCCATAAGTAACTGTGCAGGACGAGTTTCAATACTTACATCATTTACATCAAAATTCGGTTCATCAACTGAAATAACTCGAGTGAAAAAAATAATTGAACTAATTGCAAGTAAAATTACAAGGCCAATAATGACAAAGATAGTTATTTGTGCGTGTTTAGATTTCATCAGATATACCTGCGTTATTTAATAGTGAATCGGGATTAACTCCACCTACAAAGTCAGGAGGAACAGGAGTTCCTGTATCAAAGTCAGAGTTTCCTTGCGTTGCATCAACAATCGGTCGACAGAATTCTGTCTGCGCTCCTAATTGACCAGGAGGGTACGGACCACTGAGGAAGGTTAAACATACCTCGACGTAATTATGTTCTGAAGTAAAAGCTTGACTTCTTGTTTGCGGACTTCCAGATGGAATCTGTAAATTTCCATCAAATAAAGGTCTTTTGATACCGTTTGATTGTTTGAAATAAATATTATATTCATACACTTGAGGACTTCCAGCAACAGGAATATACGGACCTACAACTGCTACAAAACTATAAATATATTGGTCATCTTCGCCTTCATTTGAAACTTTTATTTTTTCTGCAGCTTGACTCAACACAGGAGTACAGGAACCATCAACACATTGAATTGCAGAGCCTGAATTAGCCAATTTACTTGGTTGCGTATCGGTCAATGGACTACAAATTCCTCGTTTCCATTCATCT
>CAZHNR010000044.1:0-6556 GCA_964534065.1 uncultured Methanosarcinales archaeon | reverse complement strand
AAAGTCATTCCATGCAGATTCATCATCTCCCCAATTAGTTGTAATCATCCAGTCAAGCAAACCTTGATTCCATAAGAAGGTAGCTGCAACATTCGCCCATGCTTCAATTTGATTCTGCACATTTTTACGTTTTTCATTCGCTTCAATAGCTTTCGTGAGACCTTGTTTATCTGCATCACGTTCGGCTTTCTGTGCATCTTTAAATGCTTTCTCAGCAGCATTTAATTCTTCCTGCTCATCATCACAATTTGTATTACACGCTTCAAAAATTTCTTTTGCTTCATCAAGTTCAGCTTCTTTTTGCGCGGTAACATCTTGTAATTCTAAGCGGGCTTCCTGTGCATACGCGTTTACATTACCACGGAATTCCATAACTTCATCAATTTCTTCCGGACTATAACCTAAATCAACAAGTTGATTCTCAAGTGTTGCCGCTTCTTGTGCTAAAGTTTGTAAATCATTATTCGTTCCATAGGTTGAAACATATGCTTTTGTCTGTTCAAAACTCGGTGTCAAGGAACTTCCTACAGTATACTGGGCTATTGCAGAGTTTTCGAGATTTTGTGCTAACATGTCTTGGAAGAGAGGGTCTGATTCAAAATTGTAAAAATTACTGATACCATCGCCTTGTGAAGTAAATTCAGCAATCGTTTGCTGTCGAATACTAGCATATTGATTCTCTATACTTTCAACTTGTGCACGGTTTAAGTTTTGATATGCAGGAGGTAAACTTTCAATTTCTTGCAATTGATCAGTGGAAAGAGCAAAGGTTGCGCAGTTATCAGGATCAGCTTCGCAGGCCTGTGCAATTCTTTCTTGCAATATATCTTCTGCATCTTTGTATTCAGTATAGACATCATCCAAAGGTAAACCTTGTGCTAAGCGAGCTTTGTTTTCTACTTCTCTATCTCTTGAACGTTCAAGAGCAAGTTTTTTAGCAACTAATTCCTGCCGCTGTGCATCCCATGTAGCGAGTTGTTGTTCTTCTTGCGTAGAAAGCGGTGCAGTGAGTTGATTAATATTATTTACAATTGCATCAATTTCATCTTGCGTATCTTCAATTAAAGCATTCAACGTATCAATTTGTGCTTGATATTCTTCAGGCGTTTTATGCTCTCTCACAGGAAGTACTTCGTTATTATTTCCTTCTCCTGGAGGAGGTAATGTTGCAGAAGCTCCAGCTAAATAATTATGATTTCCTAAAATCCAACTATTAGATTCTAACTGACAATCGTCATCATTACAAAGCGCATATGCGCAGATATCGTCACTAACGGGATAACTAAATCTATCGCCGGCAGTGTTCTTGTTATTTCTATTATTTGCGACAAGACCGATTGCTTTTGGTACGTTACATACAAACACTTTTACAGCCTCAGCAAATTCAATTTCTGCACCGCTTCCAGTATCAATACTTTGTAAATCCTCACAAATACTGTTCTCAAGAACAAGATTCAACGTTGTTGGAAGAATTGTTTTAATAGTTCCTTGTACATTTTCAACTAAGTTTTCCGCCATACGCGTATAAGGAACAGCCTCAAATGTTTCACCAACAATTTCTTGACAGACAAACTGCGCGCGCGCCTGGTCACAGAGCGTGGAGTCAGTTCCTCGACGAGCAGCTTCTTTAATACAAAGTAGCGTTTCACAAGAATTTTCTTGATACCTATTGAGATGATAAATAACTCCAGGTAAACACATCGTTGCTACAGAAGAAATAATACTATCTTGAGGCGAAGGAACTGCAAGATTTCCTAAAACATCGTTTCCTAAGTCACTCGTTACACCTGAAACAAAGGTATTTTCATTGTCAGCAAAGTTACCTACTTGGTCAAGGTTTACTCCACCATCGAAATAAAATGGAACTGCATCCGCTACAGGATTTTCTTCTTGATTTATAGGAAGGGAACACGTTGCGAACTGATACTTTAGCAAGCGCTTCACCAAGTTGTGTTTTGTCTTCAACCAAGGTGTCAATAAGAGGTTTGAGCAACACTTGCACTTGATTACCTGCTTCATTGAGAGGTTCACCAACGGGCCGAGTAACAGTAGCTTGTTCAAGAATAACTCCCACTGCCTGGACAGCTGCTCCTGCTGAATTCACATCAGTAAGCACAGTTGTCATATCACAAATAGTGGAAAGCGTAGACATTGCTTTATTCAAAAATCCAATCGTTCGTCCATAACCACTTGTAATACGTTCTTCTCGTTTTTGAATATCATCAATATATTTTGCACCTACATGTTCACCATTCAAAGCAATGTTTGTAAAGCGCAAGTCTGTAACAACCAAATACGATGTAGGATTTGCATATACTTTGCCATTACTTTTTACAATAGAACTCACGTTGCAACTGACGCGTGCAGTGTTTGGCATGCTATTAATATCAATATCATCAAGAACGAAATTTAGGCGGTTTCCTATCTGATAATCAACATCAGATTTTGCGACAGAAATTTCCGAGAACATTTTTCGGGCACTAAACTCAATACCTGTGTTGTCTTTCACCGTACAAGAAAATACATCTGTTGAAGTAAACAAAGTTTCTACATCGCCGACAACATTTGTTCGTTCAGGTTGAAAGGTTGCAAAAATAGGATAGCGTAAACCATTATCCAAAGCTAAATCAATAGCTACTCTATTATATCCTTTTGTTGCAGGAGTCTTTGCGATGACGGGCTTGAAAAATAAGGGTGTGTCAACTGATTCACCTGCAAACTCATCTACAATGAGTGTGTATTCAATACCTACAGTCTGCTCTTCTGCGTCTCCCGTGTAGACCATGCGGTTGCCGACAATGTCTTCAATGAAAAGATACACATCATGGGTGCCCTCTTGTATATCTGCGAGCGTCCACGTACAATTATATCTATTGTCAGCAGGTAACGTGACACAGGAACCAGCAAGCAAATCATTATTATCAATAAGAGTGGAAAAATTACCTTGCGCTGAAAGTACAGATAAATCTTCTTCAACAACGATGCTAAAAGAAATAGTATCACCTGCTTTTGGTTGATTAAAAATAGGATCAGGAGTTACCACTGAAACAAAATCATCATCACCATTATCGATGAGTTGCGGGGTCTCACCATCACAAAGCACTTCAAAATCTTGCGAAGGAGTTTGGATAGAATTTCCTGCACTATCATAACTACCTGTCAGTAATTGAATAGGAAGTGTTGTACCACTATTACAAGTAACAAAAGAGATATCTGTACAGGTGGTCTCCGAACATGGAGATGTAACATCAGGACTGTTTGTGCCGATACGGTACGCTATCTGGCCAGCAGGAGCCATAGAACCGACGGAATCTTGCGTTTCAAACGTGATTGTGGTGGCACCACCATCTTTTACAACGTACTGGTTGTTAAATTGAAATTCTGTACTCACGGATACAAGCTCAGGCTGTGTCGTATCAATGGAAAAGTCAAAAGCATAGGGTATTTCTGTTTCAAGCGTTTGATTTTCAGTAACGGTGAACGTGACTTCAGGGTTTGTGTTTGTCGTAATACGAATGAGCATGTTTGCAACGCAAGTAAACTCACCTGTTGTACTAAGTCCAAGACTATCAAGCGCCAAAGAACAGGTTTGAAAATCAAATGAGGCGTATTGTTGCTGTTGCGGGTTCAGGTTTCTGAGATCTCCTGTAAGTGAGAAATTATTCATAGAAGTAGCAGAGCTTGTCCCTGACACTTCAATAACTACAGGATAGGTAATTCCTTGGCCGATAAGATTAAGAGGTTCGCCGTCAAGAAGAAGAGAAACAGAATCAATCGTTACTGCGGATGCAGTTGGCACTAGAAATAATAAGAATACTAGTAAAATAACGCCTCTTTTCACCCTAAATGAAACACCTACTCCACTATCCAGACTTCTGCTTTATATAGTTTTCTTTCAATTTTTTATGCTTGATTTATATACATAAGCTTCTTAAAGGAAAAGAAATTCTCTTGAACTCGCATGGATCTCCTACATATAGAAGCACGGTATACGCAAGAAATTGATTTGCCTCAAAGCTTCATCGACCAATTGCCAGAGAAAGTAGCTCTTTTTACTACAGTGCAGTTTCTTAATAGTAAAGAGCACATCATCAAACAACTGGAAGATCAAGGGCGAAAAGTGCAAAGTGTACGGCCTCGACATGCAAAATATGATGGACAGATTCTAGGCTGTTCCACGACGACGTTCGATCTTGACGAAGATGCAGCATTCGTCTATATTGGCGATGGACTCTTCCATCCTAAGGCACTTGTCCTTCGTAATGATAGAAAAGTCTTCATGTACGATCCAAAACGCGATGAACAAGGCTGGCTCACACAAGATAGTGTTCGAACTGTCGTGAAAAAAGTGAAAGGTGAGTTTATCAAATTTCTCATGTCAAAAAATATTGGAATACTTGTTACGCTTAAACCAGGTCAAAATAAAGAATATATGACAAAAAAACTTGAAGAACAGTATCCTGATAAAAATTTCTATTACTTTGCGGCTCACACAATTAACTTTGGCGGCTTAGTTGATTTCCCTTTTATTGATATCTTTCTCAACACTATGTGTGAGCGAATAGGTAGTGATGACATGGACGTGCAAGGACTCCATATTCTCAACATAGAAGATTTATGGGATATGCGAGATGGCGTCTTCGACCATTTCGAATAAGAAGGTTTAGGATCTAAATCCATTTACCGTGCATGTGCCCGTATTCAAAGCTTCCTGAATAGGACTGCGAACACTTTTTCCATTGATCATATATATTTCTGTAGAAGCTCTACTGCCAAAATCAGTATCTTGGTTAAATGCGACGACAGCTGATACGTACTCGTCACTATATTCACAACTCATAATACCGCCGTTAGGAAGTTGTTCCCTGTAAAAACAATTACTTGCATCCCTACCAAGAATGGAACGTTCCATAATTTCACCAGTAAACGGATGTGTAAACTGGCAGGTAAACTGCTGACAAGCAAGAAGATTCTCATTGAACGTATCACAAGGAGTAGTAATCGTGGTTAATGTCTGTGTCGCTACTTCTTCATTTGTAAGAGTGGTTGGATCACGCGCTGGCTCCATAGTCAGCACAGAAGTAAAGAAAAGTACGTACAGAACTGCAATAAGTACAAGTACTGCAGCGGCAATAACAATATTTTTGGTAGTGAATAATTTGCGCATACCTGTCTGTTCAGGCGGAATTGCTGGTTTAGCATAGGATTCGTTAATATGAGAATCAGCAACAGGTTGAGCAGTCGGTGCTGGCAGCGTTACAGGCAAGGGTTTGCTCGCATTTAAAGCTTCTCTCACGTCAGAAACTGGAAAGCCTTTATCAACTAAATACGAATAAAGTTGCTCACTAGAATACCCTTTATCTTCAGCAGAACGAATCCACGTCAGAAGATCTTGCCTCACCATCTTTACTCACTACAAGAATATCTGGTTTATAAATATTCTTAAAAATTATTTTACTTCACAAACAACTGTAGCAATCGTCTTACTCAGATAAATAATAGACCAGAAAAGCAAAACTAAAGCAAGAATGTTAATTTCTAAACCTTCAAAAGGAAGCGCGGCAATAGCACCGCCGACACCAATAATACCTAAAATTCCTATTGCACAGGCAGAACATGAAGGAGCAATAATACTGATAAGTATACCTGAAGAACCTGAAGTAGCATTAAAAGCAATTTGCCTACGAATTAAATAGACAGTCATTGCAAGTACGATGCCTCCTAGAAAACTTAATACAATCATACTGATTGCAGAGTACCACGTTCTACTTGCTGAAATACCAATAATAAGATTCCAAAGAAGTTCAAAGGAAAAAAGATTCCATATCAATGAAAAATTCATCAACAATACATTGAATAAAAAGAGCACAAGAAAAAAGATAAGAGCAATCAACACATAGCGTTTTTGACTAAATACTTCCTGCATGGACTGAGAAACATCTCGTATTACTTTATTCATCTCATCAAAAGGTTGTCTGACTTCTTTTAAAGCTTACGGAGGAGTTCTCACATGTTCATGAGAATATGCACATCATCGCCAAAAATTCGCTTAATATCCTCGAACATTTTTTCTTTAAGAAAAACCTGCGGTGGAACTTTTGCCTGCATTACATGCTCTTCAAATTCTTCAGGATTTGATTCTTGTAAAGGACCGAAGCCACCATCTTTTGTATGTGTTGCTCGCGAGATAGTTCGTTCTTCACCGTCAACATTTTGAATAATAAAGACCACGTCATCAAGTACCAATACTTCGCCAAAGGCATCGCCATATTTTACGCGTATTCGTGCTCGGTCAATCTCAGAACCTCGTTTTCGTTGTATGAATTCAATAAGAATACGGTGCAATTCTTTTGCAGCTTTAAGCACATCACTCACTTCTTGTTTGTTGAGTTTTTTCGCGTCATAGTCCTTTTTACCTTTAAGGATTTGATCCAAAAGCCTGTGCGTATGCTGCGGAAGCAAACCTTTCGTGATAAACATCTCATCATACACAGCACTTAGTTTATCTGCTGTTACAGACTCGATACCTTCTAAACGTAGTGCATCACGAACGATA
>CAZHNR010000043.1:0-9912 GCA_964534065.1 uncultured Methanosarcinales archaeon | reverse complement strand
TTTCGCCCCGAAAGATCTGTTGGAGTATCAGCATATACGACGCGGTGACTAAAGTTACGAGGGTAAAGATCAAGTACTGCGGCTACAGCAGGTACGAGACTATCTCCTTCATTAGTTGCCGTATAAAAAAGAAATTCCTGTCGCGGTGACGTGAGATACAAAAAAGTGTCCACAGGAAAAGGAACATTCCATTCTAAAGCAAAGGTCTGCAAGGAAGTTGTTTCTATTGTGGGTGCTGAAGCTATCAAGTCAAAAGGAGTTTCTCTTGCAACTATTCCTCCGACTTTATAATGGTGTAAATCCTGTCGAGTATCACAAACAAATTCAAGTTCTAGATTTGGTGAGCGGTATTCTTTTCCTGTTCCTGGTTGTTGGAGAGTTGCGCTAAATATGGTTTCGAATTGTTCTGAAAGTTGAGCAGAAATACGATCATCAGAAACGTCTTGATAATTAAAAGCGAATGCAAGTATCATTGCAAGAAGGGCTGAGCCAACAATAAGTACGAATATCCAATTAAATTGTATGGAGAGTTGTGCTTTGTTCATGGTAGCGACACCAATGTCGATACGGCTTGTCCTTGAAGTTTTAGGGTGAAGACTCCTGCTCTTGCTTGTAAGCAAAGAATTTCCTCTGGTTGCTCAAGTGCAAGTTGGGATACATAGCCATGTTCTTGCAAAAAACCATCTTCATCATAAGAAAATATGTTTGCTTCTACTCCTTCTTGTGCACTTGCAACAATGAGCGGATTTTCTTGGTTGGCTTGAGGTGTAAATGCATTTCCTGCAGTATCACCTATTTTACCTGCGTCAACTAAACATAAAGTTTGTACTCCGCAGCCTGCAGGAATTCTTTTTTCCTCAACCGTACCGTAGTTATTTCCTTTTTGGATTGCGTTTTGAATAGTGTTTTCAAAAATAAGTAAATCGCTTGTGCAGCGATCGTCAAGAAGACCGTTGATGAAACGCACGGAAAGCACTGCAATAGTTGTAACTACTAAAAGCGTGATAAGAATAGTAAATATATTATTTATTTGTGCTCGTTTCATTGTAGTTCTTGAATAATACGTGGTACTTCTTGTTGAGTAATGCTTCCTTGTTTTACTAATTCTTGAAGAACGTTTGCAAGAAGGGCAAAGTCTGCTTTTCTATCGTCTAACAAGTCTTGCAGGTGGAGAATGAGTTTTTCTGTATCGTGAGAAACTTCAGGTTCATCAATAAGTTGAAGAACTTGTTTTTCTGTGAGATACTTGTGTGACTCAATCATTCGTATCACCTTTTTTTGCAGAGGCTGTGGATTTCTTTGTGGATTTTTTCGCAGATTTCTTACTAGATTTTTTGCTCGTTTTTTTTGTTTTTTTCTTGGAAGCAGTATCTGTTGCTTTTGCACCAGCAGCATCGACAGCATCTAAATTACTAAGGTCAGCAATATCTTTAGAGACGGATAAAGGTTTTTTCTTTGGTTTTGGTTTTTTCTTCTCTTCTACAATTTCTTCTTTTTCTTCTAATATGCTATCGTCTTCTGAAAACACAGTAACTGAGGAATCTGAGAGTTTTGTATCAGCAGAAGAAGGTTGTTTTGCAGCTTTTGTACCTTCTTGAGTTATATTTTCTTTACTTACAGCTTCTTTAGCTGTGCTTTCTTTACTTACGCTTTCTTTACTCATGTTGCCCTTTGATGAAACTTCGCTGCTTGATATTTTATCTTCAGTGTCCGTCTTAGTAATGTCTCCTGTTTCAATCAATGAGCTTAAATCATTAAAGGCAGAGGACTGTTTTTTCTTCGCAGCATCTTTATGTAACTCTTCAATATGAACAAAGTCATCTTCTGTTACACTCGTCTCCTTTTTCTCTGGAGTAACTGGAGTTTCACTATCTTTCTCAACGTTAAACTGACTGAGCAGAGATTTCCTTTCTTCTTTTCTTTGTGAAAGATGTTTATTTCTTGTTTCGTTTTCTGCAGCTTGTTTTTTACGTAAAGCATCAATTTTTTCTTTTCGTTGCTTCATGACTTCTTCTTGTTCTTTGCGTTGCTTGTCATGCATTGCTTGTTGTTGTAGTTGTTGTGCTTTCAATTTCTTTTGTTGTTGTGAATAGACAATATAATATACTCCTCCTCCCATGAGAAGAACTCCTACAATAATAAAAATTAAGCCAAGAAGCGAAGACTCATCTTCTTCTACAATAACTTCAGGAGGTTGTTCTTGCTGTCTAATTGCTTGACACTCTCCTCGCGTAGAGCAGAAGAAGTCCGCTGGACAATCATTGTCAGACTCACATGTTGTAGTTGTTTCAGTTGGTACAAAGGTGCCGTTTTCATCAAAGATACCTTGTTGGCCATCTTCTTCTACAATCGGAACGAAGTTACCATCATCATCCTCGACAAAGCCGTAAAATTCATCATCTTCAGAACTAATGAAAAATCCATCCTCGTTAATATACCCTTCACCAACAGGTATGAAATTACCTTCATCATCAAAGAATCCGAGATTTCCGTCTTCATCAAAGTACCCTTCGTCAACAACAGGAAGAATTTCTCCGTCACCATTTTCAAAGACAAGGTCACCATTTTCATCAACATATATTGGTGTTCCATTCATATCATAGTACGTATCGTCAATTTCTACAAAGGTCCCGTTATCTAGTTCAAAGCCTAGCGTATCATCTTCAATAAAGACTTCATCGACTGAAGTATATTCTTCTTCGCTACATGTAGCGCTACATACGCCGCCACAATCAAGACCTTCTTCATACGCATCTGCAATTCCATTGCTACAAGTATTACAATCTGCATCACAGGGACCGCCACAATCAAGACCTTCTTCGTTTGGATCTTCGATGCCGTTGAAACATTGGTTTTCGATTTCATCTATTGGTTCTGATTGGAGTCCTTCAATATTTCCTGATTGATCGTAAATCCAGTAACAGAAATCTCCTTCTTGTGTTTGACTGATTGGTTGTGCACCGTACGTGGTGAGTTGAGTTTTTAGTTCTACACATTGTACTTGGGAGTACACATAACTTGGAGCGCAGTCTTCATTATCTTCACAACTTACAACAATATCATAACCACCATAAGCTGGACTTACACTAATATCGCTTTCAGGATTTTGCTCGTCACAAATTCCATCACTTGGAATAGCTTTTCTTATCGTAACGCTGTTTCCAGCAGCATCGCTTGCAGTAACTTCTGCATCAACAAATGCTAAACCAGTAGGACCAAAAGAAACTTCGTGCTGTAAGGAGAAGAAACTTTCATTTGCTAGAACTACTCCTAATTCTCCATACACAGTAACAAAACGTTCAACGATTTCAGAACCAGTTCCATCCATTGCTGCAACAAAGACAAGATTGTCATCGGTACACACAGGATCTTGCAAGTACACTTCAAGTTTAGGATTTTTTGCGTCCACTCGTACTCGTGTAAAATCATATCCTGCTTCTTCACTGTTTTCTACTTGACAAAAGACTTCAAAGAAGACGAGTCCGTCATCGGAAGTAAGTGTTTGGCTGTGGTCGCTTCCTCCAGTTTCTGTAACATCTTGGAAATTACTATCAGAAGTTACACGGTACTTACAGCTTGATGCTCGCGAGGTGAACCAAGTTACGGTATGTGTATTTTCGTTTGTAATATTTTCACTTGTAAAGGTGATGTCAACTTCGTTACTTGGATCAAGAGTGATAGTGTATGTGGTATCACTTACCCATCCAGCAGTATTTCTACAAGAGATACTTTGTGTAAATGTCTGCGGTTCTACTGCGAAATATTCGATAGACACTTGGTGTGTATCTTTATATGCTGAGAGTAAATCAGGATCATAATTAGGGAAACCTGTAGAGATAAATGATTGGTCAAGATAAGTGCAGACCGTAGGATCGTCAGTGGAAACAGTAAGTACTGTTGCTAAATCAGTTGGATCAGTAACTGGATTAGGGAATGCTCCTACATCTATAATCGCAGGTGTTGTATCATAACCAAGAGTGAAATCAAGTTTACCATACACGCCATCATCTGACAAGCAAATAATTGTCCATGGAGCTTCATCGAATTCATCGTTATTAAAGTTATCATAATCATCAGGATCGATGCTGGTCAAGTGGAATGAACTTTCACTCGTGTCAAAATCTTCAAGTGTTGCGTAGGCTTCTTCATTATCCAAGGCGCTCACTCGACTTCCGTGTCGGCATGTTGCAGTTCTGCTTGTACTGATTTCAAGGTCGATAGGATTTGTTGTTCCAATTCCAAATTCTGGACTCATAATTTCTATTTCAAGAGGACCGCCTGGTTCTGTTGGGTTTGGACCTCCATCGCAGGAGTTTGCACAGACGCCACCGCAGTCAACACCTTCTTCGTAAACATTTTGAATTCCATTGTTACAAGTGTTACACTGTGCAGCACAAGGACCTCCACAGTCTAGTCCTTCTTCGTTTGGATCTTCAAATCCATTAAAGCATTGATCAATAACAGTGAATGATTCTGATTGTACTTCCGCCCTATTATTTGACGTGTCATATACCCAGTAACAAAATTCTGCAGATTCAGTAAGTTCGTAAGGTTGATCAATATAATTTTCAGTTTGTGCATCTACAACAAGACAAGAGTTGAGTGCATACTGATAAGTTTCTGCGCATGCTTCGTCATCTACACAATTCACAAATAAATCGTAACCACCATAGGTAGCTTGGGACTGTAGTGAACCTGTTGGAGGAGTGATATCACATATACCATCGTCAGGAACTTCTTCAGTTAGTGTTGCAATGTTTCCTGCAGCATCTTCAACAAGAATAACAACATATTCTACATCAAGACCTCCTGGAGGTAAAGAAATGACTGTTGACGTGCCCGTTACAGTTTCTTCAGCTAATAAAATATCTTCTTCACCGTAGACTTGTACTTCTTGCTGCGCAATAGCTGAACCAGTACCATCACTTACGAGGTTAAGGCCAAGATCGCCGTCATAACAGATAGTATCAAACACGTATGCATCTATACTTGGTTCTTGCGTGTCAACAATGAGTTCTTGGAATGCATAGCTCTGGTCCGCGCCGTTACTTCGCTCGCAAATTACTTCAAAGAAAACTTCTCCGTCCTCAAGGTTGCTTTCATGTGCATGCTCGGTTTGTCCAGTTGTTTGTACAAAGACAAATGGATCTTCGCTGTTTGTTCTGTAACGGCATTCTGCTGCAAGGTTTGTGGTCCAAGTAAATTCGTGTTCTGCTTCGTTGGTAATGCTTGCACTCGTGAAACTTATGTCTAGTTCATTTGTTGGAGCGATTTCTATAGGATAAGTAACACTTGCAAAACTTCCTGCTAGATTTCGACACACTATTTCTTGGTTAAAGGTTTGTGGCGGTATTGCGAAATAATCGAGTTGAGCTTGGTGACTTACTACGTAGGCATTATACGTGTCAGGATTGTAATTAGCAAATCCTTGCGTTCCATAGCTTTGATTAAGATAGGTGCACACAGTAGGCTCATCTGTATTAACATACAACTGGCTAAAGAGTGACTCAGGCTCAACAACAGGGTTTGGCACCGCTACAACATCTATAATTGGTGGTGACACATCATAACCTAAGGTGAAAGTGAGTTCACCGTATACTGCATCTGGTGACTGACAAACAACCATCCATGCAGCACTATCACTATCAGCATCACCAAACTCAGAATATTCTGTTGTGGTTATTGCTGTGAAGTGCGTAGTACTTTGTGTTGTACTAAATGCTTCAAGATCAGCGTATTTTTCGGCTAAACTTCCACTGGTTTGTGGTCCTTGTCGACAAATTGCACTTCTGCTTGTATTGACTTCAAGTGCGAAGGTAAGTGCGTCTCCAATTCCAAACTCAGGGAGTACAAGATTAACATCTAAAGGTCCTCCTGGTTCAGTTGGGTTTGTTCCATCATCGCATATAGGGCATGCGCCTCCACAGTCAACTCCTTCTTCAAAACCATTTTGGATACCGTCACTGCAAAGATCGCAACTTAAATCACATACTCCGCCGCAATCAAGTCCTTCTTCATCAGGATCTTCAAATCCGTTGAAACATTGGTCAATAACAGTAAATGATTGTGATTGGAGTGGAGCGTAGTTTCCTGCCTGGTCATATACCCAGTAACAGAATTCAGCAGTCTCGGTGAGAATATATGCATCATTATAGTTTTGTAGTTGTGCATTTTCTTCTTCGCAGAGAGTGAGAGCATAAAGATAATTTTCTGCGCAGGCTTCATTATCGAAACAATTGACAAAGAGTTCATAACCTCCATAAATTTCTTGACTGAAGAGAGTTGAGGTCGGTGCTTCAAAATCACATTGACCGTTTGTTGGTATGCTTGCTATTTGCGTTGCAATGTTTCCTGCAGCATCTTCAACAACTACTTGCACATAATCAAGATTTAATCCTGGTGCTTGTGCTGGAAGTAATGCAGTAAAACCATCTATTTCTGTTGTACTTACAAGCAGTCCTTGTTCCGCATAGACATTTGCAGTTTGAGAAACGATCGGTGTTCCTGTTCCATCTGCTGCAAGAGTAAGTGAGATTTGTCCTTCGTAACACACAGGGTCAGTAATAAACATATCAAATTCAGGAATTTGTGTATCAACTGTAATACTATGTGAGTTAAAGCTATCATCTTCAGTTGGTGCTGAACAGACTGCTACAAAAATGTACTCTCCATCTTCATCGACAGTAATTGTTTGTTCATGCGTGTAACTTCCTGTTTGTTCTGCTGGAACGAGATCTTCGTCAAGCGAGATACGGTAGTTGCACTCGGATTGTAGCGCGGTAGTCCAGCTCACTGTAAAGCTTTGTTGGTTAACAATTTCTGGACTTGTGAATGTGATATCAATAGCGTTTGCAGGACTTACTTCTATAAGATAGGATGTGCTTGACACCAGACCTGCAGTGTTTCTACAGACAATTTGCTGAGTAAATCCTTGAGCTTCCATATATGTAATAGCGATTTCATGTTGAGTCGTGTACGCGCTAAACGTATCAGGGTCGTAGCCAGGGAAACCTGTAGTGAGATATGCTTCGTCAAGATAGGTGCAGACAGTTGGATCATCTGTTTCTACAATAAGCGTTGTGCTTAAGTCAAGTGGTTCAACAACAGGATTTGGTTGCGCGTAGACATTAAGTACTGGTGGAGTAAGATCATAACTTAAGGCGAGTTCTTCAGAAACATACACATCTTCTGCTTGGCAAATAACCACCCATGCACTTCCTGTTTCACTCACTTCTGTGAGCGCAATTTCTGTGTAGTGAAATACATTCGCAGTTGAGAGAAAGGCAGTTAATTCATTGAATTGATTTTCTAGCGAGCCTGAGCTTGCAGGTCCTTGTACACAGGTTGCAGGAAGACTTGTACTAACTTCAAGGACTAATGGGTCGCTTGATCCGATACCAAATTCAGGAGTAATAATATCCATTGTAAGCGGACCTTGTTCGCTGCATTCATTGCTACAAGTTGGGCCGCAATCAACTCCTAATTCTAAGCCATTTTGTATGCCGTCAAAACAACTTGCTCCTGGTGGGTTGACAGGACAAATAGCATTACAGGTTCCACCACAATCTATGCCTTCTTCACCTTCGTCTTGCACGTTATTGTAACAAGCGCAGGCTGAGCATTCGCTTCCTCCGCAGTCTTGGCCAGTTTCGTCAGCGTCTTGTACTCCGTTAATACAATGTGGTGGTATGTAGATTTCTTGCGATTGTACTCCTGGCGTGTTTCCTTCTTCATCATATACTAGGTAATAGAACATCGTAGTTTCTGTCAGCGTAATTGGTGTGCCATAATTTTCCTGCGTGAAACTTAGTAGTGAAGGGTCGTTGAGGGAGTAAAGGAAGGTATCAGTACATAGATTTTCGTTGTCACTACACGTAACATACACATCTTCTCCTCCTAAGAATCCTTCGGTGTAAATTCCTCCAATTGGAGGAACAAAGTCACATTGGCCGCTTTGCACAACATCTTCAGTGACGGTGAAAGTATTTCCTGCTGCATCAGTTGCAGTTACCGTGATAGTTTCATAGGCTAGCGGGGTATCAATAATAAATGTGTGTTCAGTTCCTGCAAGGCTTTCTGTTGAAAAGACTACACCGTTTTCTCCTGTTACAAATCCTTCAAGAGTAGTAATGTCTGTTCCTGTGCCGTCAACAAAATAGTTTATTACAAGATCTTCTGTGCAGGAAAGTGGGACAGGAATGAGGTCAATGCTTGGAGCAATGCTGTCAACAGTGACTGTTTGGAACGCGTAAGCTTGGTTGCCTGATGCAGGATAACAGAAGACATTGAAATTATATTCGCCTTCTTCTTTTGTTACCGTTTGACTGTGTGTTGTACTTGGACCTCCTGGAATTGGAATGATTTCTGAACCTGAACCATCAATTTGATATTCACATGTTGCTGCAAGAACAGTTGTCCAAGTCACTGTATGTTCTTGACTGTTCACGATTGCATCACTTGTAAACACAATACCTGCTTCGTTTTGTGGATCTACTGTTATTGTTTCTGACGCGAATCCTTGTCGTTGTGCTACATTGATACATTGCACATTTTGTTGATGAGAAACTCCTGCATATTCTGTATAACTCAGCGTTACACTATGTGTGGTTGAAAATGTTGAAACGTCATCGACATTATAAGGTTGGAAAGGAACGATTGAGTTGTCCGGTGCAGTGTAGGTGCACAGTGTTGGGTCGTCTGTAGTTACTGTAAGTGTTGTTGTCATATCTGTTTCTTCAACAATTGGATTATCTGAAACAACTAGCGTGACTACTGGATCAGTGATATCATAACCAAGAGTGAATGCGTAGGAGTCATATTCTCCGAGTTCGTTTTCACAAATAACTTGCCAAGGCACTTCATCGAATTCTGTACTGCTAAAGACACTATACTCTTCAGGATTCATAGTTCCTGTATGGAGGTCTGTAAAGAAGTCAGACATAACGCCCGTGTCGTCGTAATTTGCGTATTGGTTTGCCAGACTTCCTGTAGTCTGTGGTCCGTGTCGACAAAGAGACTGTTCCTCTGTAGAAACTTGAATAGTTATTGGCGTGCTTGGGCTAATACCTGTTTGCGGTTGTAGGAGTGTAATTCCGGAAAGTCCTGGACAGGAGTTTGCACAAATGCCACCGCAGTCAACATCGTTTTCGCCAGGGTCTTGTACTCCATTTTGACAGAGGGGGCAATCAAAACCGCAAGCGTTGAACCCGCAGTCGATTCCTGTTTCTCCTTGGTTTTGAATTCCATCATTGCAACTTGGACAATCAACTCCACATACAGGGCCACAATTAACTCCGAGTTCTCCAGCATCACTAATATTATTAAAACAGTGACTGTTTATTTGCAGGAAAAAGTCTTGTTGGGGTGCGTAGTTTCCAGAGTTATCATATAACCAATAACAAAACTGTCCGCTTTCAGTTTGAGAAACTGGTTGGGTAGCATAACTTTGCAGTACTGCTTCATCTTCATTACAAGTAAACATGCTATAAGTATAGGTCGGTGCACAACCACTTTCATCATCTTCGCAAAAAATAGTAATATCATATCCTACATCGCTAATTGCAAGTTGATGATACCCTGTTGGTGGTGTACTGTCACAATCACCGTCACTTGGTATTGCTTCAGTAACTGTTGCAATGTTTCCTGCCGCGTCCATAACGGTAATAACTGCTTCGACAAGTTCTGGGAAAGGTGTTGCTGGAAAGCTCACGTAATTTTCTTGTTCAAATATATTTTGACTCACAACAAGTGTATCAAGGAGTCCGTACACAGAAATATTTCTACTCACTATTGCTGAACCAGTCCCGTCACTTGCAAGACTCACAAAAAGGTCTCCACCGTTACAAATTGGGTCCTGGAGATTAACGTCTATTTCAGGAAGGAACGGATCTACAGTAATATACATTCCTTGAC
>CAZHNR010000042.1:0-10329 GCA_964534065.1 uncultured Methanosarcinales archaeon | reverse complement strand
CAAAAAAATGATTTAAAGTTCAAAGGTCTAAAGGTCAAAAAGAATTTTGGAGATTGGGATTTTGGTTTTGACCCTGTACCTGTAATGAAAGAATTAAAGCGTGTTTTGAAGCCTAAAGGCCAAATCTTTGTTTTTTGTGCTACTAAGCAGATTCCTGTTTATATGAGTATTTTTGAGAATGATTGGTTTTTTCGTAATTTGCTTGTTTGGTGTAAGACTAATCCTGCTCCTCGTCTTTCTAAGACTAATTTTGTTTTTGCTAATGAATATGTTTTGTATGCTATTAACGATAAGAAGGCTAAGCCTGGTCAGGTAACTTTTAATTGGCAAGGTCATAAAGAAATGCACAATACATTTATCACGTCTGCACTGCAAGGAAAAGAACGACTCAAAGAAAATGGCAAAGCAGTTCACCCAACACAAAAACCTCTTTCTCTTTTGAAAAAATTTATTGAGATAGGAAGTAATAAAGGAGATGTTGTTCTTGATTGTTTTATGGGTGTGGGGAGTACTGCGCAGGCTTGTAAAGATTTAGGAAGAAATTATCTGGGTTGTGAGTTAGATGTATATTATTATTTTTGTTCTAAGAATCGATTGATTTAGTTTTGTTTATTTTTTGTATGGGTTATTATTTTATAAGTGTAATTCCTGTTTAGTGTAGACTAAAGTTTATATTATATCTATTTCATAAGTGTCTTTAAGAAATATATTTTAATATATCTATGTTAGAATATATTTATGTTCGGGGGAATACTATGAGATATTATTTTTTGTTAATTTTGCTTCTTTTAATACCTGTGGCTGTGGCTATAAATACAACGAATTCATCAGATAGAATTGCTGTGCCTTCAATTATTATTGAAGAATCTGATAATGTTACTAATTCTACAGATTTATTAAATGAAACGTCTTATAGTATGTTTAATCAGACTCAAAATAATTCTCAATCTGAAGATGAAGTTGTTATTCAAGATGTTCCTTTAGTTGATTCAAGCGACAGTATTCAACCCCTTACAAGAACAATTGTACATCCAAAAAATTCATTTAGCATGGCAGGAGTTAAAGCACAAGAAGTTTGTTCTCAGAAATCTTATCAAACGGTTGAACCTGTATTAACAACTTGTGAAGTTGAAGTTTTGGAATGTGATGATTTAGATAATACTTCATGCATAAATACTACTCAGTTACGAAATGATTGTCAGGTGAATACTCGTATTATCACTCATGTCCAAGATGTTTGTACGCCTGTAGGTTTTACTATTTTAGATACGTATGATTTGCCTTTAACTGACTATGAATGTTCTATTGATGGAGTAGAAGGTGTTATTGTTGCTGTTTGTGATAGTCGAAATGATGGGAACGGTGATGGTATTTGTCATCCTGGAGAAAGTTGTATGCGATTCGAGTTTACTAATGAAGGTTATACTCAAGAATTTAAAAATTCAAAAGATGATTTTAGAACACATGATCGTACATATTTTTTAGAAAGTTCTTTAGTTGAGGTAAGAAAATGAAATTAAATATTATTTTCAAACTCTTGTTGTTGATTTCAACTTTCTTACTTCTTACCTCATCTGTTACTGCTACTAATTTAACTGAAGACTTAGTTTTTAGTTGGGAATTAAATGGTGAGGGTTCGTATGAGGGAGGTGCTGACAATCTAATCAATGTGGGGGGTTCGTATGATTCTTTTATTTTTAAGCTTGGAGGAAGCTCTTGGTCTAGTGGCAGTAGTTCTTCAATGAATTACCTTGAAAAAAATAATACTTATACATTTGATTTTGGTAATGCTTATACTCTTTCTGCTTGGGTTTATTGGGATGGAAATAATTTCTATTATAATCACAGTGCTGGTTCTGGAAATTCCTCTTCTGGGGGTATTTTTGGTGTTTTTGAAACTTATGGTCCTTCAGCAGATATAACTTGTTATAGTTGGGGTAGAAAATATTATCAAATACGAGTTTATGATGATGGGCGTATTGGTGCTGTTTCTCATCATGAAGATTGTAATGTCGCAGGAATGTATATTACTTCAACTACAGGTATCATTCAAGAAGATACTTGGTATCATATAATGGCTGTTCATGACGGTTCTGGTAATTTTAATCTTTATGTTAATAATACGAGTGTTATTTCGAATTCTTCGCATCCTACTTCTTTTTCTATGACAAAAAAAGCCTATGTTGGTGTTGGAAAAAGATATTATTATTCAGGCACATATCCCAATAATGAAATATCTACTTATTGGTCAGGAAATATTGATAGTGTTCAGTTTTATGAGCGCGCTTTAAACAGTTCTGATCGTGATGCACTTTATAATTCTTTTACTGGCGTTCAGCCTTTTGGATCAACTCCTGTTACTGCAATACCTCATTTGAGTAATGTCAATTGTAGTTCTTCAGGTGATACTATTGCTCCTTATACTACTGCTGATACTACTCCTACGTTTAAGTTTGAAACAAATATTTCTGCTTATTGTAGAATGAGTGCTATCAATCAGAGTTTTCTTTCGATGAACTCTTCTGATGATTGTCAAACTACTGGAGGATTAAACCATACTTGTTCATTATCACCTAGTCATGAATTAACTCTACCTTCAACAAGTGTGTATGTTGCTTGTGCTAATATTTGGAATACTTCTTCCGAATCTGTTGTTGAATTTGAAATGAATATTACGGGATTGGATACTAATGCAACTAATCAAATTTTGTATGGGATTGAGGATAGTAGTATTTATGCATCTATGGATGTGTATGAGAATCAGCAAGTGTTTTTACGTAATTTGAATAATGATCAGTTTGTTGGTACGGTTGATGCTGTAGGAACGTATGCTGATCAGCGGTGGATTATTAATTATGATGAATCTGGTCAGGTTGGGTTATTTAATCTTTCACCTAGTGTTTATTCTTTGGATCTTTTCAATATTACTGTAACTAGTATTGCAAGTGTGGTTACTGATTTTATTGATGGTACTGTGAGGTAATTCAAAAAATGAAACTTTTGACTTGCTTGTTTATATTACTTGTCGCTTTTTTACCTTTGGTAATAGCTGATAATTATTATAAGCCGTATCTTCATACTCCTTCAGTTCCTGATAGTCCTGAATTAAATTTGTATGGGGAATATGCTACTCAGTTGTATACTGGTGGTGCGAGTTATTCGTTTCCTTTAGTTTTTCCTGAAGGTGTCAATGGTCTTTCTCCTCGGCTAAGTATTAGTTATTCTAGTCAGTCCTTAGAGCCAAGTATTGTTGGTTCTGCTTGGAGTTTATCTCTTGATAACATTTATAGAGATATTAATGGTTCTAAGCTTGATACTTCTGATGATGAGTATTTTTTGTTTCTTAATGGGAATATGCATGAATTGGCTTTTGTTGATGGTGAGTTTCGTACTAAGATTAATTATTATTATCGTGTACAAAATTTTTCTGATAGTTGGATTGTTACTTTGCAGGATGGAACAAAATATTATTTTGGTTCAAATAATGATTCTCAGGTAAGATCTACTTGGTATTTGGATTTTGTAGAAGATACTTTGGGAAATACCCTTCAATATTCTTATACTGAAAATGTTAGTGTAAATGATTATAATGAGGTTTATTTGGATACTATTTCTTATAATGGTGATCAGGTATTGGTGAATTTTTCTTATGAGGATAAATCTCATAGACGTAGGTTGTATGATCAAGGGTACGAGTATGAGCAAGGAGCTCAGCTGAAGAATGTTTCTATTTTCGTGCTTGGTGATTTATTCAAACGTTATTCTTTTACTTATACTTCTATTGGTTACTTATCTGCTCTTCAATCTATTTCCGAACTGGATGCGTATAACACTTCACTATATGATATTTCTTTTGATTATTTTAATGTGAGTTCGGAATATAATCTTTCTTCGCAGTGGTCTAACTTATTGCAATTGGGTGATGCTGATGGTAAAGATTATGGTGTTCGATTAGTAGATATTAATAATGATGGATTGGTTGATATGTTGAAATCTCTGGAAGGAGAGTCTAAAAAAGTATATTTGAATACTGGTTCGCAATTTGTTCTTAATGTTTCTTGGAGTATACCTGTTGAGTTTGTAGCAAGTAATAAGGTTGATGATCGTGGTGTTCGTTTTGCTGATGTTAATAGTGATGGTTTTGTTGATATCCTTGAAGGGCGAGGCTCAACTAGACGAATATTTATTAACACTGGTTCAGGATGGATACAGAACACTTCTTGGAGTCTTCCTATTGAGTTTGTTTATTCTGATTACGGTGACCGAGGTTCTCGTCTTGCTCACTTAAATGGTGATGGTCTCATTGATATTGTTTATTCTCACGATGATGACAGCGAGGGTGTTTATTTGCATACTGGTTCAGGTTGGTCAGGAGAGTCATGGTCTGTTCCTATGAATTTTATTGATGAGGATGGTTTTGACAAGGGTGTTCGTGTTGTTGATATTAATAATGATGGCTATGCTGATTTGCTTAGAAATACTGATGTAGATACTTCTGCATATATTAATACTGGTTCTGGTTGGTCAAGTGATACTACTTGGTATCCTCCTACAGAATTTATGTCTGCTTCTATTGCTGATAAAGGAGTTCGTTTCGCTGATGTGAACGCAGATGGTCTTGTCGACTTATTAGTTGATTCATTTATACTAAGCAGGGATAGAGGTGCTTGGTTAAATACGGGATATGGGTGGAGTTCAAGTGTCAGTGAATGGGAAACTCCTATGCCTTTTGTGGATGATGGTGCTAATAGTGGTAGACGTTTACTCGATATTAATGGTGATGGTCTCCTTGATTTCGTCGTTAATGATGGTGATGATGAAGAAGTGCATCTTCGATCAACTGAGTATCCTTATTTATTAGAAGTCATACACACTGCGTACGGTGGAAATCAAACTTTAAATTATGTTAAAAGCATTGAAAAAGACACTGATTTTGGTTTTTCTGTATGGTTGGTTGATTCTATGCAACAGAATAGTGGTCAAATCACAGACACTTTATCTTATAATTATTCTGGCGGTAGCTTTGACTATGCAGACAATGAGTTTAGGGGATTCTCTGAGGTGACTGAGTTTTTACCGTCAAGTACTCTTGTTCATTATTTCCATCAAGACGATTACTTGAAAGGTATTGAGTATGAAACTCATGTTAAGGACGTAAATAGTTCTTTACTGTCAAAGATGGTGCAATCTTATTCTTACGTTCATGACGGCGCATCAATCAATCTTAGCTTAGAATACATAGCTAATTATTTGTATGATGGTCTTGTCTTTCCTGTAATTACTAACACTTCTTATAATTATAACCGATTCGGAAATTATGAATCAATTATTGAATGGGGAGATGTTGCAATCACTGGGGATGAACGTTATTATAATAACACTTATGCTTTAAATACTGAAAAGTGGATTGTTGATAAACTTTCTCGAACAAGAATATTTGATGCTGATTTTAATTTAGTAAGTGATAAGCAATGGTATTATGATACTCGAGGTCTTGGTGGTGTTGATTATGGCTTATTGGCTCGTGAGATTTTTTGGAATAATATAGGTAATGATGCAGTAACTAAGTATACACATGATGGTTTTGGTAACGTTCTTTCAAGTACGGATAGTTTAGGTAATGTGCATACGTACACATATGATATTTCAAATGTATACCTTGCTAGTGAGCGTAATGCATTAGGTCATATAACTTTCTATGAATATAATCAGAGCACAGGAAATATGAATTGGATGGAAAAGAATAATATTCGCACGAGTTATGCGTATGATTCTTTTGGCAGGTTAGTCTCTGAGATAAAACCTTATGATACTTTTGATAATCCTTCCGTATTATACAATTATGATTTTGATGGAATGTATCCTGAGCGAATAGACACAATCATAAGAACTACTGCGAATAACTCTTTTGTTGTTTCTTATTATTATGATGGTTTTGGTAATTTAATTCAACTGAAAACAAAAGCAGATGATAATCTTGCTATTGTGAAGAATATGTTATATGATGGTACACATACTTTGGTTTCTGAGTACCTTCCACACTATCAGAATTATTCTCTTGAATTCACTTCTTTTGACACTTCTGTTCCTAATGCTACTTATTTGTATGATGGTGCAGGTCGAGTTATTGAAGTGATTCATTCTGATGGTCGAGAGCAAAGCGTTTCTTTTGAACAATATAATATTACAACAACTAATGAGAATGGAGTTGAACAAACATACACTCTTGATGCATTCGGTCGTATTATTAAGATATATGAATTTTTTACTGATGAAATGAATAGTTCTCGAGTGAGTGTCACTTCTTATTCTTATGATGAGCAAGATAATTTAATTCGTGTCATTGATGATGCTGGTAACGTTTTTTCTTTTGGTTACGATAGTCTGGGAAGAAAAATATCTATGGATGATCCTGATTTAGGGGTTTGGACTTACGCTTATGATTCTAATAATAATTTGATTCTTCAAGAAGATAGCCGAGGAGAACGAATAGTGTTGTCTTATGATGCATTGAATAGAGTTACAAAAAAAACTAGTGCTGACATAAATATTTCTTTTGGTTATGACAATCAGTATGTAGGTACATTAAATAATATTTCCTTTTTAGGTAATACTATTGGCTATGATTATGATAGTCGTTACCGTTTGATTAATGAGACTCAAATACTTGATGGTGAAGTATTTTCTATTAGTTTTTTGTATGATTTTATGGATCGACTTATTTCAGAGCGAGGTCCTGAGACTATTGATTATTATTATAATCAAGAAGGTTTGGTGTATCGTATTCCTGGTTTTGTTAGTGATGCGAGTTATTTAGCAAGTGGTCAGCTCGCTAATAAAACGTATGTGAATGATTTGGTTACAAGTTATTCATATAATTCGTCTAACAATCGTTTACTCTCTATCAGCGCCCCTTTAGTTCAAGAACTTAGTTATTCTTATGATGCTATAGGTAATATTTTATCTTTAACTGATGGTGTTGTTGGTACTGAGCATATTATGGCTTATGATGATTTGAATCGTTTGCGAACGGTTTCTATTGATGATGACACGTACAAGTATAGTTTCAATTCAATCGGTAACTTGATGAAGATGACGCATAATTCTACTGTTAAGTATTATGTATATGGAGGATCAGTTGCTCATGCGCCAAATCTCGTTATTGAGACTAATTCAAGTGTAGATATTTTTAATCCTAAAGTTCTTCCTTCAGATTCAAAAACAAGAACTTTTGAAGTCTACCTTATTAATGATCGCTTGGCACCTGTTACTACGAGTCTTACTGTTGATTTTGGTGATGGGAATTCTTATGTCAATAATTCAATTCTTGTTAATGATAGCCTTGAACTTCTTGTTAGTCATACTTATGCTTCTGGAGGCACTTACAATGTTAGTTTTATTGGAGAAGATGATTTTGAAGTTATAGAAGATGTTTTTGGTGTTCAAGCACAAAGCTTGTCAGTATTACATCCTCAGTCAAATAATACTATTTTAGAATTTGTTGTAGGAAACACCTTAAATACAACAGTTACTGGTGTTAATTGGACTTGTACTGATAATATCACTATGTTGTATTCGTTAAACATGACAGGTTACCAGTCATTATATGATTACATTGCTCGTTCCTATAGTACTCCTGGAGAGTACGTTTTTTCTTGTGACATAATAAGTAACGATGGGTATGATAGCATTTCTACTCTTATTGATATTGAAGGTATTTCCATTGAGAATTACCATGTACTGCTTGAGAATATAAGCCGTCGAGTGAGTAGTTTTACGTTGCAAAATAATTTACTTCCATTAAATACTACGGTTACTATTGATTCTGTTGCAGAAAATGTTTCTTTAGATACTCAGGAATCTTTATTTGTGTTTGTTGAAAATAATTATTCAACAGATGGGTTGCAAGAGCTTGTTGTTATTACTAATTCCTCTGGAGATATTGATGTTTTTACAGATATTTTTACTTTGCAGGGTGTTAGAGTTATTGAATATTTGCGTGAAGAAGGTAATACGAGCAGTATTTTTTCGTTTCAAGTACGAAATGATTGGCATGAAGGAGTGGTCAATACTCAATTTAGTGAACTTGATACTGATGTTAATGTAAGTCTTGATCATAATGAGTCTTTGTTTGTGTTTTTGGAAAAGAATTATACTCAGGAAGATGTTGATGTGGCAATAGTTGCTACTCGAGATACGTATCAAGAAGTTGTTAAGGATAAGTTTTCTGTTCATCCTTTAGCTGTTTCTTCTTATTTTGTTCTTAGTGAAGGTTCTGAGGCTGTTCATGAAGTTGTTGTTGGTAGTAAGGTTGGTTTGCAGTATTTTGATTTTTCTCTTGATACTGAAGATCAATTATTCAGTTCTTCTGATTTGAATGTTAGTTCTTCTGATTTGTTTATTTTTGTTGAGACTAATCATTCTGTTCCGAAAGTGTATCGTTCTGATGTTGTTATTAATAATTCGTTGTATTTTGATTCAGCTAGCGAGGTTGTTTTAGGATGATTAATCTTAAATTTTTAGCTGTTTTCATGTCCTTGCTTGTAATTCTTACACCTGTAGCTTTCGCTACAGAATTTTCTTTTGATGCTAACGGTAATATTATTCATGATGGTGAGACGTTTAGAGAGTATAATAGTTTGAATCAGTTATCTGCTGTTTATAATGGAACTGATAATTCTACTTTGCTTGCTGAGTATACTTATCATCCTGTTGAAGAGCGAGTGCTTGTGAAAGACGTTTATGATTCTGGTGTTTGGGAGGAGACTATTTATTATATTAGTGATAGTTTTGTTAGTAAGAAGAATTCTTCTGGTTTGTATAATGAGACTTATGTTATGTTGAATGGTGTTAAGATTGTACAAGTAGTTGATGGTGAGAAACAGTTTATTCATAGTGACCATTTAGGAAGTAGTAGTGTTATTACGAATGAAAGTGGTGATGTTATTGAGAGAACGAGCTATGATGCTTATGGACTAGCACGTACAGGTGCTAGTGAAACTCGTTACGATTATGAAAGTCGAGAAGTAGAAAGTTTTGGTACAATGGACTTCCGATTCAGACAATACAGTCCAGAATACGGAATATTCTACCAACCGGACACACTTATACCAAACGTTTACGACCCTCAAAGCTTGAACCGATACATGTTTGAGAGGGGGAATCCGTACAAATATACAGACCCTGACGGACACGTTCCACATCTTATTGCTATTGGAATTATCTTTGTTGTCGCTTCTTATTCAGGTTATCAACTTGCAGAATTCGAAATAGCTTTGAGAGTATCTCAAGGAGGTGATTTAACTGTTGGTCAGAATTTATTGATATTGGGTTCTTTGACAAGTATTGTTGGAATTCCTTCTTGGTTGTTAAAAATGAAATTTACTCCTGGAATGTTTTTTGATGGTCTTTTAGATAATGTGTTTCAAAAAATCGCTAAACAAATTTCTCCTCAAGGGGGTCATGAGATTCCAAACACAAACGACCCTAATAATCTTCCTCGAGTATCTTCTCAAGCTGATGAAGCTGAAGATACTACAAAAAGTTCATCCGGTAAATCTTCAGGTGGTAATTCATTTGTTTCGAAAGGCGGTGGGAGCTCTTCTGGTGGCGGGTGTGGTTCAACACAATCATGCGAAGTTACTGCAACTCCTTCAGATGGATGTGGAGTAGTACAGAGTTGTCAATAAATAAACGAATGATTTAAATAATAAGATTAGTGGAGATTAATAATGAACACAAAAGATATTGATAGAGATGCAATTATCGGTTTTGGAGTTATAGTTATTTTTGTAATTCTCTTTTACTTTTTTGCAGATAATTCTCTTTTATCTCAAATATCTTCATTCGAATTTCGTTTATTGGTATTGTCTTTAATTTTATTAATAGTTCCTTCTAAGTCGCTTTATAGTGGAAATAAAGAATTGTTATTCATAAAGTTCTCTAAAAAAACCGTTTTTTATAACTTTGCTATTGCTATAAATTATATTGTTGCTATCTCAATAATTATTTATGTTTTCTTCTTTTAGGGGTGCTGTAAGCATTCTTTAACAAATAATACTGTAGTGTTTTGACTTAGTAAGTCCTTAAACTATTGTCTCTGTTGTATTACTTCTTCCGAGCTCTCTTTTTCTATATTTCAAGGCTTTTAGGCTTTTGAAGTGGTGCAAGTTTGTAATCTTTGCGGAATTGGCCTTGAGTCTTTTGAGGTTTTTTTCTGTCCTTCTTGTGTTGCTTTTATTGAATGGAAGTATGGGAGTGTTGATTCTTTCTTATATTTTCGTTGGAGGTCTGTTTAAAGTGAATAAATATGTTTTGATGAGTTTTGCT
>CAZHNR010000041.1:0-10391 GCA_964534065.1 uncultured Methanosarcinales archaeon | reverse complement strand
TCATTGTCCTTATTGCTCTCGTTCTTGTCCTGCAAATGTGGGGAGTAGAAGTTGGAGCCCTTGTCGCTTCAGTAGGAGTGTTAGGTATTATTCTAGGGTTTGCATTCCAAGATACAATGAAAAATATTTTTGGCGGAATCACACTCTCTATGGACCAGTCGATAAGTAAAGGCGATGTTATCAAACTCGATACTGGTGAAACAGGTGAAGTGCTTGAGACAAATTTTCGATCAACTAAAATTAAAACTTTTGACAACGATACGCTTATTATTCCAAACGGTCTCCTTGCAAATATTAAATTCCATAATTATGCGCAACCTACCAACACGATTCGAGTAAATCTTCCTATTCATGTGGCTTATGGTAGTGATGTAAAACTTGTTCGAAAAGTACTTCTTTCTTGCATTCAGAACAATGAAAATATCTTGCAGCTTCCACGTCGTGAGGTGCGATTTATGGCTATGGGAGATTATTCTCTAGATTTTGATTTTATATTTTTTATTAGTAATTATCATGACCGATTCCATATGATTGATGTAGTGACTGAAAAAGCGTATCACGCGTTGACAGAAGCAGGTATAAGCATTCCATTCCCTACAAGAAGACTCTATATGGATTCTGTCAAGGAAGAATAACTGGTATGTGCTATTTTCAAAGGCGAAGCAAAGTTTTTTATTTTCTCCCTGATTTTAGTTGTAAATGCACGCTGTTTTTTTACATAATTATGCTATTCTTCCAACTGATAGCCTATTTAACGAAAAAGATGGCTATACTCATAAAGATAGATATATAGGTACGGATAGTTTTGAAGAAAAAATAGGTCCCTATCGTATATTTGCATCAGCTCAGAAGTTTCGTTCAGAAATTGCGTATTATACAAATAAGGCAAAAGCAGAGAATGATACGCCTTCACTCCCTTTTTCGCGTTTTATATTATTTGAAGGTAGTATATCTATCTATCAACATACTCATGCAGAGATAGTTACTCATTCTTTGGAATTCATTAGCCAAACACACGGTAAAATATGGTATGCGACTCCTGAATATACTCGATATGAAGGCTCTAACGGATTATATGAATTAGTAGGTGGTATGGAAGGATTGGATACTTTACGTGTAGAGTCAATTATCAAAGGGTATGAGTATCAACAGAGAGTTTTTGAGCAAGAAGATGAGGAATTAGTAAGAAAAATAAAAAATAAATTAGGGTTTATTTAGCAGCTTTTGTAAATGCAGCTAAGAACTCTTTGTTCAATGATTTCAAACTATCAATTGCATTTTTTAGAGCTGCAACAGGACTTGTTTTTCCTTTTGTTTCAATAAGAACTTTAGGAATTCCAATTTGTGGATGCTCGATAGCATAGGTTGCGAGTTCGACACCGCTGACTTGTACAAGTTCTTTCTTAAGAGAATTGCAAAAGGTATGATCTGCTCCAACAAGCTGGAACACAAGTTTATTTGCTGAAGATTCAATAATTTTAACTTCCATCGTAACTCCTGCTAATTGAGATTTACTTATAAAGCTATCGTCAGATTCCTTCCCACAACCTTTATAAATAACCGTATACCTTTTCTGCATTGGTGCATGAATAACATATGATAGGATCAATTCTTATTCTCCTCTTACTCGTAGTACTTTCTGGAGTTTTCTCTAGTACAGAAATTGCTATGTTCTCCTTATCTGAGGTTAAATTACGTTATTTGATTGATCAACACCGTCCAAATGCAAGGCTTTTACGTGATCTTCGAGAAGCTGGACACAAACTACTTATTACTATTCTTATTGGAAATAACCTTGTTAATATCGCTTCTGCATCTATGGCAACAGCACTTGCACTGAACACTTTTGGAAGCAACGGGGTTGCAGTCGCTACAGGTGCAATGACCTTACTTATCCTTACCTTCGGTGAGATTATTCCAAAAGCACTCGCAACAAAACACAACGTGCAAATTGCACTGTTTATGGCACCCATCATTAATTTGATGGCAAAACTATTCGCTCCTCTTGTTTGGGCTTTTGATAAGTTTACAACGATGATTCTTCCACATCAAGATATTGATCAACCACAAATAACTGAAGAAGAAGTTCGAGGAATGGTAAAAATGTCGGAAGAAGAAGGAAGTATCAAACGGCAAGAAGAAGAAATGATTCAAAATATTTTCAAGTTGGACGATACCTACGCAGCAGACATTATGACGGCACGGCCTGATGTGTTTAGTTTATCTATTGATTTGAAAGTAGAAGACGTCCTTCCCGAAGTAAAAGAAAAATTGTATTCAAGAATTCCTGTCTACACAGACGACCTTGACAATACTGAAGGAATACTCTATGTAAAAGATTTACTCCGTGCAGACGATCATACTATGCTCAAAGATTTAGTTCGTCCAGTATTTTATGTTCCTGAAACCAAACGAGTAGATACCTTACTTCGTGAATTCAAACAAAAAAAGATGCACCTTGCAATGGTTGTCAATGAACACGGAACAGTTGTGGGATTGGTTACTATCGAAGATCTTCTAGAAGAAATTGTAGGAGAAATATATGACGAAGACGACATGCCGGAAGGAGAAACAAATCCTATTCGTGAAATTGCTGATCATCACTTTATGATTGAAGGTCGAGCGGAACTTGATGAAGTAGAAGAAGCACTTGAGATGAAAATGGATGACGAAGATAGTTCAACCCTTTCTGGTTTTGTCATGACAAAATTAAACCGCGTACCTGAGAAAGGTGACGTTTTCCAATTCAAAAACTATCGATTCATTGTCAAAGAAATTGATGGACAGCGAGTTGAGCAAGTAGAAATAATAAAAAAGAAAATTGAAGTAGAAAACTGATTAAAGATATTTTTTAATGTCTTCCACTATTTCTGCATGAATATCGTCTCGTGTTCGAAACAATTCTTCTGGTGTTGAACGTAAAATGTCTTTTTGCGTATAGCTATCAACTTTTGCTTGCATACAATTGACAATATACCATCCTTCATTATGCGCAACTTCACGGTAAGCTTGTCTTGCATCAAGCAAATGGTTAATATCTTCTTCATGCAAATCTTTACCATCTATCTTAGTATTTTTTCCAATTCCTGCAAGTTGTTGACCAAGAAGAGGATGTACATCTAAATAGTATGTTTGCGTAGCTTTTGGAAGACCCATAATCTCATGTTCAATATAATTAATATACTCAACAATTTTTTTCCGTTCTTCTGGTGTTTTTCCTTTACCTGCTTGGTGTCCTTTATTTGATGTGATCCATCGGTCACTTACAACAATTTTACCTTCGTTGAATGCAGGTTCAATTTCTGTTTTATATGCATCAAATCTATCTACAGTATAAAGAATAGTTGCAGATTCAGGTGGAAGTTTTCCGTAGTGTTTGCCTAAATATTGTTCAGTGACAAAAGCTCCAGGATGACCGTAGCGAGGAAATTCTTGTTGCAGGACATCATGTCCTAACTCCTTCAGGGAATGTACTGTTTTCTTGGTTTGTGTAGCTTTCCCACTACCATCGCCGCCTTCAAAGACAAAGAATAAATTTTTATTTTCCATTTTTAGCTTGCCATTTGGTCTTTGTAACCGTTAATTAAAATTGGTTCTGGACGTTCAGGACTTTTGTATTTGTATCCTGAAATTTTAAAATCATCAACATCAATAGTATCTAGTGAAGTTGAAAGAATTTCTGCTCGAGGAGCAGTCATCATTGTACTTTTTCTTGAAAGTTGTTTTAGAACATAAGGTATATGATCATATCCAATAAGGTCGTTTTCACTTGGTAACTTTTTTAATAAAGAATCTAATGTTTCTTCTGCGGAAATATCTTCATTTTTTAATTGACTTTGAAGCCATTGAAGGTTTTCTTTATTTTTATACCATGTATGTCGTGGTGCATCTTTATGTCCTACATAAAAATGATTATCTCCAAAACTATGATTAAATTCGCCTGATTCTGCACCTACTGCTTTAGCTACTGCTTTTGTAAGAAGAGAATATTGAATATTATTGAAATTAACTCCTGCATAAACATCTGCACTTCGTTGGAAAAGTTTCACTGAGACACGGTCAACACCTTTAATATCTTCGTAACGATATGCCATGAACATATTATGGCAAGGTGCAAGAGCTGCTTGATTTAATTTTACATCAATAGGATTCCATGCAGTTACAACAGCATATCTATTTGTAGGTCGCTCAGTTAATTCTTCAACTAAGTTACTTACTTGGTCGACTTTGACAATTTCAAAACCTGTATCTGTACCAGGCATATTTTTTATTCCTTTGAAGCCTCTCCATTGAACTGGATAGAAATTCCCCATATCTCCCGCTTTAGGATTTTCCCCAGATAGTACATATTCTGCATAGTCTTTTGTTGCAGCAAGAAACTCAGGTGTATCTTTTTGTAAGTTTTTCATTGACCAAGGATGAGCCTCATCTAAAGTTTTCCTATAAAAATTGAAAACATTTTTGTCCCAAATATTCATACCTCGTTTTTTATACCATTCGAGATTATTTTGTCCTTGGAGAAAACCGGCAATTTCTGGAAGTAATTGGGTTTTAATTCCAATTGGTTTAGTCATAGAAAGAGGAACAGTTCCATCTCGTAAATCATAAGTGATTTGATTTCCAAATGTTCCTATGGTTGGAACAACGGTTCGAGAAGCATCACGAAAGTTTAACATATCGCTTGTTAAGATTTCATACATATATTGATGAAATTGTTTATCTTGAGAATTAAGTTGAGGATCTTTTCTAGGTTCAATCATAGTTTACACACGTCCCCCACACTCTTTTTATTATGTACTTTCGAGGATATTTATAATATTTCCGTTCACTTATAAATTAACTATGTATTTACTATTGTTCATGATTTTCTAAAAACAACCAACGTCACTTCAATTCGACCAATTTTTTTCTTGTGTAAATCCATAGTGTTTTGCAAGGGAAAAGAAACATCTTCGTAGTGTGCTGCTAAGTTATGTGTCCTTGCGAATGCTTCTAGAAATGATTTCGTGCTTGTCTTATGCATAGAATAGACATTATCTGACAGAGAGATTGCTTTTTCAAGAAACATCTTGTCAGCGTGCTTTATCTTCGTCCCGAAAGGAGGGTTGGAGACAGCGGTAAGCTGGTCTCGAAAGTCAGGTTTATTGTATGGTTCTGGCAATTGGAATGACTTAACATCACTGCAAATAAATTCCCATGTTCCTGGAAACTCGTAGTGTTCTTCAAGGAATGCAATGTTTTTTTTGAGTAAGTACTCAACATGTGGATCGATATCGACAAAGATGACATGCTTTGCGCCCAGAAGAAGACAGCCAATACCGAGGATTCCTGTGCCTGCTCCAAGATCCACTATAGTTTTGTGTTCTATATGTCCGTTTAAACTTCCTTTCCATAGGAGATTTCCTGCAGTGTTTCCATCGCTAGGATACTGTTCCAACCGGACATTCGGTTTGTCAAAGACTTTGAGATGGGAGAGGAAAATACTGAGTTCCCGACGCGTTCGTACCATGAAGGGAAAGAAATACGTTCCACTATATAAAGCTTTAAAAACCGAGTTTAATTCTTCTCTCATTCCATGAGCAAGTTTTACTATACAAAAAAAGATACAGGTATCATTCGTGATTTAGAGTTTGCAATCGCTGATTTTAATGCATTATTTCAGCTTAGTAAAGCTTCACAATCTCCTTCCGATAGGCTGCAGCGAATATATTTTGAGGTAACTGCTCCTGATCATAATTTTGAGAGATGGATATATCATCAACATGAAGTAGAAGAAAACTTAGACTTATTTGAAAATTATAATCCTGTCTTTGGAACAAAAACTGAAGCTGATTTTATGAGTATTATTGGTATTATAGAACACGCCTCTCGTTCTCTTATGTACCCTGATATGCGTCTTGATGTGCCTTTTAGCGATTCTTTACCTCTTATCAGGCCGCAAGTGTATCTTTGTGCCCAGTCCAACGCTTCTAATTCAGGACTTCACTTTTATGTTCGAGCGCCTGAAGAAATAGCTCGTATGCAAGACTCGAAGTATGCTTTAACTAAGGATTATGGTTATCAATAAAAAACTATTTAAACAACCGTCTACCTTTTAGTCTTATGGTTGGCGAGGGGTCTTATGTTTAATGCGAAAGCTGTAAAAGAAATGCAGCAAGAGATTGACGGAATGCACCTAGGTATTAGTGCAGCATTTACCCAAGTAAAAGAAGAACTTTCTGATCATCTTGATACTATTAACCAAAACACTGCTGAATTTGAAGTTGTGAGTCAACGTATGGATCAGCTAGAAGGTATGATTGAAAAACTTGCTGAGCGACTGGATGTACTCAGTGCACCTAAAGTCATGCAAAAAGAAGAGACTATTAAATTGAGTCTTCGAGAGCAAGAGTTTTTTCTTGCTTTATACACTTCTACTGAAAGTTATAGTGCATCTGAATTTGCGCGTTACCTCTCATTAACTGAAGAACTTGTGCACGCTTTGGCGCACAAATTAATTAACAAAGGCATTCCTGTGCTTAAAGAAACTGATGAGATTGGTCGCCTGTGTTATTATTTAGATAATGATTTTAAGGAACTACAAGCAAAACAGAACATGATACCTGTGGACGCGCGAGTACTTGAACAATTTAGTCAAAAAGAAGATTCTATTGATTATTAATTCTGTTTCTTGAGAAAATCTTTATAATTATTTCGAAGAAATTCTGGAGTTGCTGACTGAATAGCAACCATTGTTTCTAAGACTTGTTCATCGAGATTTTGACTAGGAACAATAATCCTTTGCGGTATCGTTGCATACGGTGAGAGTCCTCGTACTAATTCTTTAGCATCAGTTACCAACACACCATAAGTTTTTTCGTAGTTTAAATCCGCACTGTACTGCTCCCAGTCATAAAGTTGACCGGGAAGGAAACAGAATTTATTATAATGGCAGTTAGCACCGAAACTTTCAAAATGTTTCTTCAGATCAGGTAATGCATGATGCACTTCTTCTAGATTGGATTTGCTTGAATATAATAAAACGATATTTGTTTCCATAAGTAATGCAAACTTTGCAGAGCATTTAAACTTTACTTTTCAAATAATACTTGCCGTTCCATTTATAGCCATCGGCTTCAAAACCTTTTAGCGTTCTATCATCAACTTTTCCTTTTTCGCAGAGATAACGGATAAATTTTCCTTTTACAAGTTTTCCATTGTGTCCTGCAGGAACTTTAGCTCCAAAACGCTCCATATAGAATTCAATACGTCGACCTTCATCATAGCGGACTGCCTTTTGATGAGATTTAGGAAGTAAGTCTATAACAAAATAATTTTTAAGATCATTTTTATTATTCCAGAATCGAGTTGCGCGAAGCGTTCCAATCTTAAATTTGTAATCAGGAATATTCTCTTGAGGTTTGATTAAACCAAATAACGCCGACATGATGCGAACGTGTGTATCACAAAATTCTTTAGCCTCAGAAGACATGCTTGCATAATCTAATCCGTCATACACCACGCCCGTATACCTTTGCATTGCTGGCATTGTTTTACTTGTTCGAATTTTTTTATTTGTCTCAATTGCTTTTTGCAATGCTTCATCTTTTACACCAAGTAGCTTTTCCATATCACCTTCGTGATACTCAAGTTCGTTGACCATGTGTTCTTGTTCAGCGTTCAGTTTAATTGGTGGCTTACTGCCTCCTTCTGCTTTTCCTTCTGATGGGGGTATTAATATCAATATATCTTTCATTATTTTTTCTCCAGAGGGCTTTTTACGCCCTTCAATGTACTTTTAGTAACGTGTGTGTAGATTTGTGTGGTTTGCAGATTTGCATGCCCAAGAAGCTCTTGAATGACTCTCACATCATTACCTGCTTCAAGAAGATGCGTTGCAAAAGAATGTCTCAGTTTATGCGGTGATAACTTTTTTGTCAGCGCAGCTCGCTCAACTGCATTTTTTACTATTTTTTGTACGTTTCGCGTTGTCATTTGTGTTCCATTTCTCCCTGGAAACAGATACTCGGACTGCACGTCACGTTTTCTCAAGTATTTCTGTATATCTTTTGCTAGGTGTGAAGGAATGATAAACATACGATCCTTCCCTCCTTTTCCGTCTCGCACCCATCCATGTTCTTGTTCAAACTCAAGATCGTGTACTCGTAATGCTACAACTTCACTGACACGAAGTCCTGCAGCGTAGATAAGCTGTACGATAAGACGTGATTTTACACTAAGAACATTAAATAGCTCAGAAAGTTCATCTTTACTAGCTACTATAGGGAGTTTTTTTGGTATTTTAGGCGTTTTAATTTTCGTTAACCCTAGTTCAAACATGTCATTGCACAGAAATAGTATAGCGCTTCTATGGAGTGCCAAGGTAGCCGGTGAAGCATCTTTTTCGGTAAGTTCATGTGCGAGAAACACTTTTACATCAGTAGCAGTGATGTCTTTTGGTTCTTTATTTGCAAAGTTAAGAAATTCACCGTTTACTGAAAGATAATTTCGTCGCGTGTGCTTTGAAAAACCTCTCAATTTAAGTTCTGCTTCTAATTGCTTCAGAACTGCTTCGCTACCCATATACTTATTGTGCGAACTTTAAGTATATAAATATACCTTTCCTTCAGAAATCTTTGGTAGTTGCAGTATATGTTGATGCTTTTTCAGGAGCATTGAAAAAATGTCCCATATCAAAAGAAGGATTTCTTATTTCATAGAGCGTCTTTCCAGTTACGTAACTTGCCCCTAGTATGAGTGCACCTGCAATATAAGGAGCTGCTTTTTGAACATATTTGTTGTGTGTTACTGAGTCTACGAGGTAATCTATTCCTGTAATAATATTCGGATTCATTGGTAATTCCTCCATGCTGGTTCAGCATGAAATTTAGCATCATAAAGAGGTCTCTCATGAATTGTTTTTGGCTGTGGATCAGACTGCTTGTTCATTATATATGCGTTATATACCATGCCCGCAGTAACGGCCAGAATTATTCCTGCCTGCATTATTTGTGCGGACAGACTTGTTGTGACTTCGCTTTCTTTATTTGTGTAGTTATCTATAGTCTTGTGCATTGCGATATACCTATAATGTATACAGGTATATGTTCGCTTATAAATCTTTGTGATGAATGTAAAAAATTGCAAAAAAATGCAAGAAATTGTGTAAATATTTTAAGCAAAACTAGTATTTAAAGAATAATTACTTGCTAAAAATTGTAAGCAGAACTATTTGTATTTGATTACTTTTGTGTCAACAGTATCTGTTTGCATATGGTGAAATCCTCCAATATCTGATTTCTTATTCTGATATTGCGATGCTACGTGAGAATCCCATGATGCTACGGTAAGAAATGTGGCGAATGCAACTGCACTTACAATACTCACTTTGTTGTGGAATTTCTTGTTAGTTTCATATTTATCTAAAAATTTATCTCGTAGGTTCATTTTTTTCTCCTGTTTTGTATGTTGCAGTATCTGTGTCTTGCAGATATGTTTTATCAATATGCTTCGTTACTGTCTTAGCTACGTGGTATGTGTTGTGAGCAACATATCCGACACCCAGTATGCCAAGTGCAATCGCTATTACTTTTGTGCCGATTCCTACTCCTCTTTGAGCAGGTTTAGCGATGTCTTCAAGTGTTTGCTTGTTGTTTCGATCCAACATGCTTATGTTGACTTTGTAGAACTATATAAATGTATGCTATTATTACTACTACATAATGGTACTATAGCTGATTAGAATCTTTAGTTTAAAACTAAATTATTTAAATTTTTAGTTTGCTACTTTATTTAGTTTTTGCCTAAAACATTTACTATATTTCAACGCTTCTATTTGTTTAAATAATTTGAGCAACTATTAATATTTTCGAGTATATAAATGGAATGAAAATAAAAAAAATTATTCATTGACATAAGGTTCTACTCGAAACTTATCGTTTCCTAAAATATTTGTTCCCATGTGCTTCCATTTTGCTGAAGGGAAGTAGATATCTACTATATTATTTTCAGCCGTTAAACTTACTGCTATTTGCGTATTTTTATGATCTGTAAAATACGTGTTAAAATCAGTTTTAATAGGATGATCTATGCTATTAGAAAGGTAACAAGGCTTGCAATAGGCAAATGTACCGACTGATGCTTTTGGTTGTTCATTTAATAGAACGATAAAATTACGAGTAAAAAATGACGATAATAAATCAGATTTGAAAGTGTGTTGGCGAATATAGCCTTTTACTAATTCTGTGCGGTGCGCATCCAAGTGGTGCTTTTTTTCACTGAATTCAGAAATAGTAAGTGCTCGTTCTAGATATGATTCAAATATATCTTTGGCATCATCATTTACTCCATATATCATATTCCTAAGAAATCTCTTTGATTTAAGATAGTTTCTATTTAGAAGTGACACTTTT
>CAZHNR010000040.1:0-10434 GCA_964534065.1 uncultured Methanosarcinales archaeon | reverse complement strand
GATAACAGCTACAACATTGACCTGACATTCTCTGACGTCATCTATGACTCCACCACGAATTCTTTGGAGACGCGTTACTATAACAAAGAACCAATAGTTATCGATGTAGGAATTGTAAGAGAAAACACCTTAGAACAGACAACCAGCACCCTCACGAAATAATAATAATAATAATAATAACAACAACAACTACAAACTGTAACTCATCAAGCGCAGTATGGAAAGATTTATACGCACAACTTCCCCCTTAGTGTATATGTGGTTTGTTTATCTTCTTGAATGTCATGATGACAGTATATACACAGGCATCACAACCGACGTAAAAAAACGTATGCACGTGCATGCTTCTGGAAAAGGAAGCAAATATGTGGCACGCAAAGGTTTCAAAAGACTTCTTTACAGCCTAGAAGCAGAAGATAAATCCGGCGCAGCACAACTTGAATATAAAATTAAACAATTACGTAGAGATGACAAAATTACCTTCTTTCTCAAACATCCTAAGCTCTGCTATTCAATCCTTTCAAAACAAGAAGATTTATAAGATAAAAAATGCTTAGTATCATCATGCAAGCACTATTTGATTGGTATGACATTCTTTCAGTTCCACTACAAAGACTCGTCATTGTTGTGGGAATCCTCATTTTCACCATCATTATTGCACGCATCGTAAAAGTTATTCTTGTAAAAACATTTGAGAAATCTTCACTCGCTCTTAAAGTAGATCCAACCAGATACAGCTTCCTGCGTCATGCAATCATTATCAGCATTTACGTGCTTGGAATCATAGGAATTATTTACACGATTCCTTCACTACGAACACTCTCTGTTTCCTTACTCGCAGGGGCAGGAGTACTTGCAGTTATTATCGGATTTGCATCTCAAGCAGCTTTTGCAAATATCGTTAGCGGAATATTTATTGTTATTTTCAAACCCTTCCGTGTAGGAGATAGAATCTCAATTGCACAAGATTTAGGAATTGTTGAAGATATTACCTTACGCCACACAGTCATCCGTACCTTTGAAAATAAACGAGTCATCATACCGAACACAGTTATTAGTAATGAACGTATAGAAAACTCAAATATTTCTGATGAAAAAATATGCAAATGGATAAAATTTGGCATCAGCTACGATTCAGATGTTGATAAAGCAAAAAAAATTATGCAAAAAGAAGCTGAAAAGCATCCCCTTACCATTGATAACCGTGGCGATGAAGAAAAACAAAACAAAGATCCTATCGTACGTGTTCGCGTTGTTGGACTTGGAGATTCCTCAGTTAATCTACAAGCATGGGTTTGGGCAACTAGTCCTGCAGACGCATGGATTATTGGTTGCGATCTCTATGAAAGTATCAAGAAAAAATTCGATAGTGCAGGTATAGAAATTCCTTTCCCGCACAGAACAATCGTGCAAAAAGCAAATAAAATAGGGAAAAAGAGATAAGGAAGGTTTATTAATCTCCTAAATATTTGGTGAATATATGTATTTTATTGTAAACATTATTATTTATAGCGTGTTTATCGCGCAGGGACTTCTTGTGCTGTTCTGGATTGCATTACTTCTGCAACATAAACTTAAGGTAGCGCATACCGTTGTTTCTTGGGTGAATAAACGAGCACTCTTTATTGCCGCACTCACCGCCACCTTTGCTATGGCAGGAAGCCTATTCATGTCAGAAGTTATGCTTTGGACACCCTGTCTGTATTGTTGGTACCAACGCATAGCAATCTTTCCACAAGTATTCCTTCTTTGGCCAGCATGGAGACAGAAATTTAAAAACATTATTTGGTATAGTTTACCACTAGCAATTATTGGTTTAATTATTGCAGTGTACCACTGGACGTTACAATTAACACCAGGAGACTTTGCAACAAAATGTGTAACTGCAGGCGGTGTGAGTTGTGTAGGAAGATACATTTATACAGGACCACTTACCATTGCAGGAATGGCAACGACAGCATTGTTAATTATTATTACACTTGTTGTATTGCAGTATAAGAAAGGAAATAAGAAATAAATGATTCCAGGCATAATTAAATTTTTTACTATACTTGTGATTATTTCTTCTTTGTTATCTTTTAATTTTTGGATAGATTTTACTTTTCATATTAAAAAAATAATAAGAAAGCATTTCATAAATTGTTTATGAACAGTATCAATCAGATAATTTATTCTCTCTAGTTCCTCGTCCTAAAGGAATACTATTTGCGTTTAATTTCTATTTTTTAGAAGATATGAAATTAAGAAAGAATAAATTATTGTATTTAATTCCATTATGCACTTGTTTAAGTATTATTATACTATTTGTTAGTTCGTTTGTAAAAAATATATAACTTATCAAAATAGAACATTTTATAAAAAATTACTATTTTAATGAACATATTAGCAAGAGGTACTAATTATGAAAGGTTTATTATTTATTATGGTTATTAGTTTATTGGTTTTGTCAGCTTGTTCGCTTCAAGTTGAGTGTAATGAACCCTATATTACAGTTGGTTCCTCTTGTTGTTTAGATAAAAATTCAAATTCTATTTGCGATTATGATGAATCTCCGTCCACTCCAACAGAAGCTGCTGCAGATATAGTAGTACCATCTAACCAAGAAAGTCCTCTAGGTATACAAGGATCTGAATGGTTTGCTGTCTGCGAAGAAAAGTCATCTGAACTATTAGAATTTGAACGTGCTGCACGATTATTTGGTTCTTATGAAAGCATCAGAGACTTTGAAAAGTTATATGATATGACTTCTGCTGACTTGAAAACATTGAAAACTAAAGAATACTTTATTGAACAATATCCTAAGACATACGCAATTTATGTTTGGGATGATTCTAAAGAAGAAGTACGTATTTCTTCAGTTAATTGGGTTAATTCTTATGCACTAAAGGACAGCGTTATGCAAACTGATTCTAATGCTATTGCTTATTTTGATATTCGGTATGATAACGGCTATGAGACATTCAGTTATCCTGAAGAATTTGTTAAAGAAGGTGACGATTGGAAATATGACGGATATTATTCAGTGTTCTACGGTGGTTGTACTGAAACTGCGCATTGCTATGATGAAAGTGTAAAAGATGATTTACTTGATATTTGTGCTAAAACATGCGAACAACAAAGAGGGAATCCTTCCAAAATTGATGACGAACTATTTTGCGAATATGCATCTTGTAAATGTAAATGTTTTGATGATGAAGAAAGTGTAACTAATATAATCTATCCAGATTATCATTTTATCAAACATTCTTAAACTTCTTTTCATAAGAAGTCTTTTTTCTTTTACTTATAACTAGAATTGAAACCCTACAACTTATCAAGTAACTTATCAAACATTGTTTTCTTTCGCAGTTTTGCTATCATGCTTTTAATTGCTTCAACTGCGCGAATAACATCACCTTTGGTCGTGTCTTTACCCACAGCAATACGAATACTGCTAAAGGCTGCGCTTTCAGATAAACCAATTGCTTCAAGCACATAACTTGGTTCTTGAGTGATTGCCGTGCAAGCAGAACCAGTTGAGGTGCAAATATTTTTCCTATCAAGATAACCACCAAGAGCCTGCGCATCTACACCTAAGAAAAAAATATTTACGTTGTTGCAAAGTCGTCGTTCACCTGCTGCACCGTTAAGTTTCGCTCCTTCAACATGAAGAAGTTCAGAAATAAGAAGATCTCGTAGGCGCGCCATATGACGAATGTCTTTTTGTTTGGTTAATTGAGAAGCCTTTGCAAAACCAACAATGCCTGCAATATTTTCAGTGCCACCACGAAGGCCACGCTCCTGTGAACCACCATGAAGTAAAGGATCTATGTTTGTGCCTTTTCGTACATACAAAGCACCCACTCCTTTTGGACCATGAATTTTATGCGAGTTTATCGTAACAAGATCAATAGGAGTTGCTGAAACATCAATCGGAACTTTAGTGAAACTTTGACAGGCGTCCGTATGAAAATAAATTCCTTTTTGCTTGCAAAGTTTAGCAATGCTTGCAATATCCTGAATAGTTCCTATCTCATTATTCGCATGCAAAACACTCACAAGAATCGTATCTTTTCTCATTGCATTTTCAATGTCAATAAGTGCAACTGTTCCTTCTGTATCTACAGGAATATACGTGATTTCAAAACCTTGTTTTTCAAGCCATTTGCAAGCTTCAAGAACGCATTTATGTTCAACTGTAGTTGTAATAATATGTTTTCCTTTGTTCCGGTTTGCAAAAGCAATACCTTTCAAAGCGAAGTTATTACTTTCTGTTCCGCCGCTTGTAAAAATAATTTCTTCAGCCCTAGCACCTAGCGCGCTAGCAATAGTGGATCTTGCATGTTCCAAAGCTTTTGCCGCAGTGAAGCCAATCGTGTGCTGACTACTTGCGTTTCCAAAATGTTTTTCTAAATACGGCTTCATCGCTTCATACACTTTTGGATCAAGCTCTGTTGTTGCACCGTTATCTAAGTATAAAGTTTTTGTTGAAAACATTGTTTAGCCCATCCCCAGTAAAGCTGGATTTGTTAATAATAAAATACCAAGTAAAATCATAATCAGACCAGCAATATATTTGATAGTGCCCATAGTTTCTTTTTTAATCGCGTGCTTTGAAAGACCGAAACTAAATAAGCTGACAATAACAATAAGCGGAATAACATATACTAAATTATAGAGCGCGAGATACGCATAATAACTCACACCGCTTGTTTGAGCAGAAAGGATTCCTGTATAAATAAGTGGAAAGCCTGCAGTACAAGGCAGTTCAATCAAACTTGCAAAAATAGCAAGGAGTGCGGCGCTTGCCATGAGTGCAGAAGTTTTTGCAGTTTTGGCTTTCTTACCGAGCCGCTGAATTTTCTCTCGAAGCTTACCAAGGTACTTGTCATTAATCATAAGCGTCACACCTTTTCTAAATGCGAAGCGTTCCTTGAGATTAATAATACCTGCAACAATTGCAATCACTGCAATAGCAATACGCATAGGTCGTATGACACCAAGGAGCTGAATAATATTTAACCATGCACTCATAAAAAAGAAATAAATAACATAGACAACAGCAACAAAGGTCAGACCAATAGTTAAGAGTTTTTTTCTTCCTTGACCTTCTTGAAGCAAGATAAGCAGAAGCATACCAAGAACAAAAATATTACAAGGATTAAATCCATCAACAAAAGCAATAAGTACCGTAGTTACAATAAGTGGAAGACCTTCGCCAAGCGTAGTTACTGCACCTACTTCCAAGGTATCTACAAAGAAATAGAAAGCAACAATAATAATGACCGCTAAAGAGAATAAAGCAATTTTTTTCTTTTGTTCAAAGTCCATGGAAAAACCTATCCCTCATAAACCTAGAGAGATATAAAAAGCTTTTGTCTCAACCATACTGAGAAAGACATAGTTACTTCTTTCCCAATAGTTTAGAAACTTCCGGATTAGGGAGAATATCCTTAGGAATATTCATTTTATTTACTCGTAAAGGTTTTCTAAAACTACCCTTCTGTTTCTTTGATTGAGAAGAATACGTAGAATTCCTTGCAAAAGGAAGAACAGTAGTATAATTAGAAATATTGTTACACACTACCCGTTGAGTATTTTGAGTAGCATAGTTTGGAACAGTAGTTGGAGGTCCTTGAATAATTGCTTCAAGAAGTTGAGTATACATATTTTCATGTGGCAATACATTTGCACTTAAGGGCATATATAGTCCATTTATCTTATAATAGGAACCTATGTTGGTTTTCATGAAGATACAAACAAAGAGGAATTAATAAACTTTTTCAAAAAGAATACAACGCTAAAAAATTGATACTTACGCAAAACTGTCTGCAGCTACTCGCAAAAAATAGAAATAAAAAAAATAAAAAAGGAAATTACTCCTCTTTAGCTTCTTCTTTCTTGACGTGATGTTTGTCAGGGTTAAAGATGCCTTTTGTCATAAGACCAGGAAGTCCAGTTCCTACAGGAATTGGTTGGTTCAACATAACATTCTCAATAACACTATTGAGAGGATCACGTTCACCACTTAGAGCAGCGCTGATGATATGTTTAATAGGTGTTTCAAAGCTTGCACGAGCAAGAACGCTCGGTTTCTCCTTAACAATACCGTATCGATTAATACCTAATACTTGACCACTTGTTGTCATCGTATCAGCAACGAGCAAAATGTGTCGTACATCGATAGGAATACCTTGACCATCAAGAACTTTATTCACTTCGTTAATGATTTGTTGTCTTGCAGCTTCAATTCCTAAGATTTTTTGTACTTCAAAAATATCGTTAGTTATTGTTCGCTGCGTATCAACAAAATCAAACTTCATGACTTCCTTGAGATTACTACCACCAGTAAGAATCATGTACTCATCATCCCGTTTGACAGGAACAACTTGTTTCAATCCTTTCACACCGTACACGTAGACTTCTTTTACTTTCTCTTTAATTTTATAGAGAGCGTTAATGTTGTCTTCTTTGTTTGCTTTGATGGAAAGAATTCCATTTTCTTCCTTAGTACTAAATCCTTTTACTGCTTTGTCAACAAGCTTCACTACTTTTTTCATGTCCAGTTCAGCTTCTTGAACTTTCTTGTTATCAAGTGTTACTTGCAAAGTTGCAGTTGAAATATTAATATCTAATTCAGTAATGAATTGCTCAAGTGGAGTTTCTCGAAGTTTCGCTGCAACAACAGTAATGTCTTTACCAGCATTGTAGGGTTCTTTGAGATAGACTTCCATACTTGCAGTAGAAATGTTTTTTCGACCATCAAGTACCTCAATAATACGAGGAAGACCTGTCGTAACATTTACTTCAGAAACCCCTGCTAGGTGGAAGGTGTTTAGCGTCATCTGAGTCGATGGCTCACCAATACTTTCCGCACTTAAAATCCCAACACTTTCGCCAGGATCAGCAAGACTTCGTTTGTACTCATGTAGAACTGATTCGTAGATTTTTTTCACTTTCGCTGCAGACGTACCTTTCGGAATAGCAGCTTCGATGTCATCCAAGATTTTTCCTGGAAGGATTGTTTCGTATTCTTTTCGTGCCATTTTATTCCTCCAATACCTCTGAGACAATGTTTCCGACATTGATTCGTCCACCTTCACTTCGAGCGACAGCAACACCATCTTCACCGTAAGCGAATTGAACAATCTTGCCTGAAGCATCACGGACAGTGTAATCGTATTCAATCTTTAAGTCCTGCATTGCATTTGCCAACCTTCGATATAAATAACCGGATTTCGGTGTTCGCAGTGCGGTATCCATCAGACCATCACGACCTGTCATTGCCATAAAAAATAATTCTTGTGGTTTAAGACCTGACTTGAAAGAGTTACTTACAAAGCCATGTGCTTCCATACCAAGATCATCTTTTTGGAAACAAGAGAGTGTTCGTCCAGCGTAACCTTTATCGATTCGACCACCACGGAGATCCTGCTGACCAATAAGAGCAGAAATCTGTGCGATGTTAATGATATTACCTCGTGCACCGGACTTCAACATGTCCAAGGTGTTAGAAGGCTTTGCAACCTCAGCAGTGATATTTCCTACATCGTTTCGCGCAATATTTAGCACAGAAAGAATTCGTACTTCTAAAGTTGCACGAGCGGATTTACCAGGAATTGCTTCAATTTTACCATCATGGAATTTTTTGATAAGCGCATCAACATCTTTTTTCGCTTTCGCGAGAATGCCTTTAATTTCTTTTTGCGCGTCTTCACCAAGATCAGTATCTGCAACACCTGCAGTGAAACCTAGTCGGTACAGTACTTCAATTCCTAATCGGTAGATTTTCCCAAGGAAAATAACTGTCTTATCTGGACCATAGATTTTGTGAATCTGTCGCAGAAGCAGACCGCTTCCTTCACCAAGATTATCTTTGTCAAGAACACCTTGTGTGAGGACACCTTTTTTGATGACAACCATACTTTCAGGATCTTCAGGAGCTAACTTAAATGATTTATTCGGAGCCTTGAAACTGAGGTCAGTTGGAAGAAGAACACTAAATATTTCTTTTCCAGAAACCATTTCATTTCGAGGAAGACGAGTAAAGTCAGTTTCTCCAATAGCCATGAGCATGTCAACAGCTTCTTCAAAAGGAACTTTGAAATCTTTTTTCGTTAACAAATAGTTACCACTGATTGCATCCTGGTTGCATCCAATAATGGAAAGACCATATCTTGGAGAGATAAGTTGCGTCTGTACTTCCATAAGTACTTCAGCTTCTGCTCGTGCTTCTTCAGTTTGAGGAACGTGTAAGTTCATCTCATCACCGTCGAAATCCGCGTTATACGGAGCACATACAGCAGGATTTAGTCGCAAGGTTAGACCATCAAGGACACGAACACGGTGACACATCATACTCATTTTGTGCAGACTTGGTTGCCTGTTAAAGAGCACAACATCACCGTCAAGTAAATGACGTTCAACAATTAGACCTGGTTCAAGTTCTTCAAGAACCTGCTCTTTTGTTTCATCAGTAATTCTTTTACGTCTACCATCTGGACGTACTACATAGTTTGCACCTGGATATTCGTCAGGACCTCGTTTAATGAAGTCTTTAAGATATTCCATATTCCATTCAGTAATTCTTTCAGGAACAGTAAGTTTTTGTGCAAAGACTCGCGGTACACCTACTTCGTTAATTTCAAGTTTCGGATCTGGACTCACAACTGCACGTGCGGAGAAATTTGTTCGCTTCCCTGCTAAGTTATGTCGAATACGTCCTTCTTTACTTTTGATACGAGCAGTCAATGTCTTTAGCGGTTGACCACTTCGGTGCCGTGCCGGAGGCAATTGACTTACATCATTATCAAAGAACGTAGTAATGTGGTACTGGAGTAAATCCCATAAGTCTTCTACAATAATTTCAGGCGCACCCGCATTAATGTTTTCAAAAAGTCGTTGGTTAATACGAACAATATCACCTAACTTGTGCGTTAAGTCATCTTCACTTCGCTCACCACTTTCCAGCGTAATACTTGGACGCATGGTTACTGGCGGAATAGGAAGAACAGTTAAAATCATCCATTCAGGACGAGCAACTCGTGGATTAATACCTAGAATATCTAAATCTTCATCAGTAATTTTTTCAAATCGTGCTCGCACTTCAATAGGACTAATTCGTTTTTCGTCTTCAGTGAAGGTACTTGGTTTTTCAAGTTTAACTTTCAATTGTTTTGCTTGACAGTGCGGACATTTCGTGATAGTTCGCAGGTCTGCAATTAACTTTTTAATGTAATTTCGTCTATCTGCATCTGTTCCGTACTTACTAATTTCTGCAAGTTGATCATTAATATTATCAAACTTATTATCCGGTAGTAAGATTCGTGAACACTCACGGCACGTAAGCCGGAGTAAGTCAAGAATTACAGGAATAAATTTAATGTGCACAACAGGCCGTGCCATCTCAATATTACCAAAGTGTCCAGGACACTCCTTTAATTTTAAACCACAGGTTTTACAAGTAAGACCAGGATCAATTACACCCATTCGAACATCCATGAGACCCCCATCAACTGGGAATCCTTCTTTATCATAAAGTTCAGGAGTAACAATCTTTGCATGTGACATCTTTTTGATCATTTGCGGGCTCATCACACCGAAGTTGATTGCGCCGACTTTTTTGTAAATGAATTCTTCCATTTTTGTCACCTAGTATTTTGTTTCAAGTTCTAATTTAGGGTAAATGCCCATTGCCTTGATTTCGTCAAGCATAAGCTTGAACGCGTAACTGACTTCAACGTTGTTGATTTCTGCGTTGTCACTGGACATTGGATCATAGTAACGTCGACGTTTTCTGTCGTTTACTGCAACCATACCGCTTTCTTCACTAATTGGAAGAATAGTTCTATCAGAATCAAATCGTTCTTTTAATAAGAGACTTGCACCGTGTGCAACGAAGGTATCTTTCTCCATCTCTCCAAGTCGCAGACCACCTTCTTTGATTCGCCCTTCAGTAGGCTGTCTCGTAAGAAGTTGGATTGGACCACGAGCACGGGAATGAATTTTATTTCGTACTTGGTGTTTTAGTCGTAGATAATACATCGGACCAACAAAGATACGTACTTTGTACATTTCTCCAGTTGAACCGTTATACATTGTTTCTGTTCCGTCTTCTCGAAGACCATAAGAACGAAGTTCGCTTCGCATATCAGTTTCTGTTTCTGACTGGAAAATACTTCCGTCAACAAATCGTCCACCTTCTGCTGCAACTTTACCACCAAGTAACTCTAACAAGTGACCAATAGTCATACGTGTAGGAATACCGTGCGGTGAGAAAATAATATCAGGCTTTACACCGCCTGCAGTAAATGGGAAATCTACTTCAGGAACTAAAAGACTAATAACACCTTTTTGCGAGTGGCGAGAAGTGAATTTATCACCAACTTCAGGTTTACGTTGTTCACGTAATCGAACTTGAATGAGTTTATTTCCTTCAGCGTTTTCAGTAAGCAT
>CAZHNR010000039.1:0-10472 GCA_964534065.1 uncultured Methanosarcinales archaeon | reverse complement strand
AGGTAAATCTGAATCAGAACGCGGAGGTTCAGGTTCACCAAGAAGATTGCGTTGCTCTACAGGAAACTCTTCAAGAAAAAATTCGTCTATAGATTCTCCTTCACAGTATATGTAGGCATCTGCAGGAAATTCTAGATTTTCAACTTCAACGCATTCTGCACTCACAAACGTACTGAGAAGGAAGCAAATAAGTACTGCAAGAAATAATTTATATTGCACAGACATCAACTCCATCTGCACGCAGTGCTTCTGCAGCATCCCAGCGTGCCGTTCCATACTCATAATGCCATTGTTCGCCGCTATATCTTACGAATCCTTGTTCGCACATAATGGCTTCACGAAGCGTGTTGGAAACAAACTGGTTAGTATCTAGGTCGCGCACTGAAACATCAATTGCTCCGGACAGCATATGTCTGCAACCACCTTGACCTTCTGGATTTGGATTACATGCTTCAAATTGAGGATTATATCCACTAATAACGAATTTTTCCCAGAAATAATTTTGAATATCGTAATCTCTAAAAGCCTGTTGAATTACGAGTTGATAATTATCAGGTTGCAAGGTGTTGACAGAAAGAAGGTAGAGTTGGTTTACGAGTTCGAAGCTCGCACCGCAAATTCTTCTATATTCTGAGCCTTCTTCTGTACAATACACATTTGGAATTCCTGCAAAAGTATAGACGGGTTCGTTATGAATAGAATCCGTGAGTTGCACACCGTCAACAATATAAGGTTCTGCTATAAAATCAAGCACGCCTTGACTGCCTTGGTTTCCGGAAAGAATATTTAGATACGACTGTCCATCAATTTCATTTTCAGGGAACATAATAGTGCTTGCTTGTAGTTGTAGAGGAGTTCCAACAAGTACATATGAGCCAGGGGAACAAATACTTGCATCAACAAAATGCTGCGCTATAAACTCATGTTCTGTATCAAGAACAGGATAGGAGGCATCGCCTACCGGCACAGCAAGTGTAATACTTTGCAAATCTGAGTCCTGTGCGTTCATAAAATGATCATATGCGGTGACTTGTACGGTGTACTGAGTGTTTGCTACAAAGTTTTGTTCATTTGGTAAATGAGAAAGAAATACATAATACATTTCGCTGTCTTCACTGACTGATTTGTAAAGTGTTCCTGCACGTGGATCCGCTGTTGTTTCATTAAGTAAAACGGCTTCAGTTGCATAAAAGAAAAAGCGTTCTTCAATATTTCCATTAAGAGTTATAGTGTAGCCTAATTCTTTTTCCTCAGTAATAGGTACTGAGAATTGTACAAGTATGTTTGGCTGACCTAAACAGGCAAGTTGATCTACAAACCAGAGGTTGAGTTCAGGTCCTTGTGTATCAGTAAGTTCTAAGGTGAATTGTAACGGAACCTCTTGTGTGCTAAGTTTTGCTTCTAGAGGAAAATGTTGTTTCCTATCCATACAAATATCTCTTGATGAAATATCACTTGTTGGCGATCTCCATATATAATCTCCTTGTAATTTTTGTAGAAGCATAGCAGGAGTCGTTTCGTCTAATTCCCATGTTGTGTCATCAAACCAATCCTCCGCCTCAAAATAATATTCGTTTTCTTCTTTATCAATATAGAACTGCACATAATCATTTTCTAAAGGATCATCAGTAAACGCAACGCTGAGGTTTAAATCACTTTGATATATTTTGTTTCCTTGATTAGGGAAAAACCCGCCCAAGGTATTTTCGCCTACATGAATAGCACCATCATCTTCAATATGAATAATCATGTCCTCGTATTGGCTTGCAAGATTAAGATCGGGTTGGATTACGCAGTAGCACGAATCCTGACCATTCGCATCACAGTCAAGAAGTTGTTCCACGACATTCATTGCCAAAGGATCTGTAAAGCTTTGTTCCTGTATGGTGATTCCCGGTGCAGTAAAACTCGCAATTTGTGAATGTAAGCAAGAAGATAAATTAGTAGTGCACATCTCACTTGTTTCTTGCACAAAGGTATTGAGTTCTTGTAATGCTGCAAAAGAAACATCTACCGTAGTATCTACATAAGGTGCCACTGATAAATAATTTGTAGCTCCTAATCTGTAAGGAGTGGCTGAGTAAGAATTGCTTACTGCATACCCTTGGTCTGCAAAATAATTTCTCCATCCACAATAGCTAGATCGAAAGCTTTCGGCGTAGGGACAACTTTGTCCACCATCAAGAAAATAGGCTTCGCCGGTTCCTGTAACATCGCTTGCGTAATTACCTTGATAAATGCAAAGCATACACGTCCACATAGTATCAGGATTGTTAGCGTACTGATTACATTCCGAATAGAGACCAGGAGAAAGATCCGTTTGACCTGTGAGTGCTTCTGTAAATGCATTCAAATCTGTTGATGCAGTGCATTGTACTTGGGTGAGGTCATTGAGAACAAATCCGTTTTCACAGGAGCAACCTGCTGAGCAACTTGGATACCATCCGCAACCAGTAAGACTGCTTTTTCCAACTGCAGTGCAAGAATTTGCTTGTCCCATTTGACTTTCCCATTGCATATGCGTTGCAATTAATGCAGGATCAATATTTTTTTCAAGTCCTGCTTGTATAGCAATATCTTGTAATGTTCCTGAAACTCCTGAAGCAGCCGTCATAATTCTGTTTTGATACGTTGGTGAGACACTTGCAGTACTTCCTTCACACCATACTGCTGGTCCAATAAGTGTACTATTTATTTGGGGTGCCGTACTTTCAGCGTAACCTTCTAAGCTTTGGACTCCGTTACTTGCTAAGTTGTATCTGTACACTGAAACAATTTTTGTCGTGTCTGCACTCGCATAAAAAGTCGGGATAATTTCTTTTATGAGTCCCCGGGAACCTCGAGAATGAATAATCTCGCCGTTACCTACATAGAGCGCAATATGTCCAATGGTGTTTCCTGTTCCGTGAAATAACACATCTCCTGGTTGTGCAAGTTCTTCAATGGTTTGACGGTAGCAAGGAGTTGCTCCTCCGCAAATAAGTTGAGTTTGCGAGCTATCTACCGCATCATTCCAGTAACTTTGCGCTGTTTTTCGAACACTATAGCCTGGTATTCCTGCATGTTTTCCAATCCACCATAGCCATCCTGAACAGTCAAAGCCAGGAACAGTTGCTTGAGCTTTTCCTGGTTGAGAAGGCGTAACTGAAACACCGGTAAAAAAAGAATTAGGAGTATTTGCTAAGGTTAACGTGTCTTCATAAGTGTAGGGTGATTCCCCGCCCCAAACATAGGGAAGGGTTGTTCCACTTGTCGTGTATTGATTATAAAAATATTGAGCCACCTGGGCAACACATTCTCCAGTAGCGCAGGATATTGGTTCTTCTGCTCCGTATCCACCAAGTAAACCTGGAGTGTAAGTGTTTACACTTGTTGCAGTTACTTCAGTTTCTCTTTCGTTTCGAATTGGAAACTCTACATTTCTCGTTGATCTGCCAAATATTTTTGTTGCCTCATTCTGTGGAAGAAATGAAAGTGTAAAAGGAACGTTTGCTTGCGTGAGAGGATATGCTTGCGTATAGCTTTGGAATTCTTCAAAGACAAAGGATTCATAATTTGAAAGATAGTTTGGCACGCAACCTTGACTACCGGAGAAAATTGCTCCAAAATACCTACCACAAGGATAACTCGCGCGTGAACCGTCATCACTTGATTCAAGATAATAACCTGAATTACTTAAAAGGTTTGCGACCGCGTCTGTAGCGGAGTAATCAAAGGAAAGAAGGAAGTATTGTTGTAAGGCTTGTGCTTCTTTTGCTGAGCGTAAGAGTTCGTATTGTTGTTCACCAATTGCATCAGAAAATTCTGCAGGTTGTGTGATACGTGGAAGGATGAGTACGGCAAGCGCTATGATAAAAAATATGATGCCTATAATTATTCCTGCAACACCAGTTTTTGATTTCATCTATTTCTTCCTCCTTGGAAGCGGTCATCTGCGAAGCTTGCTTGCAAATAAAGTATTTTTTTCTGTTCTGAATCTGGTTGATAATAAGGAAGGGCAATTGAATTCTCTGCAGTTCTCACGTCTGCATTCCTACCATATAAGTCATAGCTCTCTAAAGCTGTGTTTTGAAAGTATTCATGTACAGTTATGGTTATTCGGGAAAGATCTTGATCTTGTGCTTCTTCACTTGCACTGCGAAGAAGTGTTGCCACGGAAGTAAGGCGTTTTTCCTGCGCGGAAGAAGGAGAAGCTATGTTTCGCAGAGCTATATACTCGGAGAGATATGTCGCGTATGATTGTACTTCGCCGTTAAGTTCTAACGGTGTTTGTGCTAGTTTGTTCAAAAAATCTATGGTTGCATAGGGTGTTCGCACCTCTTCTAATTGCTCATCGACACTGTCTTCTGACGATGTCGAACCTAACCAAAGAATAGCAACCCCGAGAACAATAAATATAACAGCTCCCGCAATATCTACAAAGTTGTAAAAGAAAGTGCTTGCTTTTTTTGTTTTCATGTGAATAGCACCTCAAGAAACATCGGTTCATAGGTTGTTGGTGAAACTTGTAGTAATACAGGAATTTTATCACTTGTTCGGGAGTAGCGAATGTTTGGATAGCTCACTTCTTGCACGGCACCTGTTGTTCTGTGCGTTAACCTAATACCGCTAAAACTTTCTGTTCCAGGAGCAAGGCATGCGTCAAGACTAAACGTGTCCATCTTAGCTCCGTCAAGAATTCCGAGTTGAGGAATTTGCAATTCAGGATGCATCGGAGCAAGGCAAGTTTGCAAGTGTTCTACAACAATATCTTCTACTAATTGCTCAGGAATGGGTGCATTCTTATTTACAAACATTGCGATGCCTCCTACGAGAACAACTACTGCCAGCATAATGACAAGTATCAAAAATAAGTAATGAAATACATCTGTCGTAGCAATATGTTGATCGCCTGATCCATCTTCATTCATTCAAGCACCACCCCATGCAAAGCTATTGCAAGTCCCCTGGCAATATTGTCCTGCGTATTACTATTTGTGAACTGCGCGTAAGTTTGTGGATTGAGTGATAAAATTATTTTTGCTTCACCTATTTCGTCACTGAGAACTGCTGTTCCTACTGCTTGTTGTGTTTGATCAGTAATGCTTTGTGCAAGAGCTTGTGCAACTTCTTGCATTGTAGTCTGCAAATAATAAGAATAAAATATTTGATTCGTCATTCCTTCTTCTACAGTTATATCTACTACATAACTCGTATTTTCTTCGGATAAGAGTGAGCGTAAGTTCAATTGTTGTTTAAAGTAATTAATGAAGAGGGTTGCTTCGTAGGAGTTTTGTTCTTGCGATTCTGGATTAAACGTAAGTAATTGCGTTACACTTGAAGGAGTTTCTTCGAGATTGACTGGAGCATACTTTACTGCTAAACCTGAAGCAAAGTCTAAAGTAGAACCTTTTTTTTGTAGTGAGAAAAGCGATGCATCAAGAAAGTATTCTTCTTGAGCTAAAGAAAAACCAGGGAAAAGAAGCAAGGGGTGTTGCTCAAATGAAAATGTTTTCTCTGTTTCTGTAGGGTCTCGTACCACTTCTACTTTATCTGAAGAAATTTGTATGTTTCGCTCCTTGAGCAGAGAAGGATATTCATAGTGCAAAGAGTAAGGAACTGCTTGCGCAGCAGATACTAAAAGAGAAGTGTCTCTGGCAAGATAGAGGCTTGCGAAAGCATCTGGATTCGTAACCAAACCATAGAGAGAAATAAACATTAAAATGGAGAGACCTACCAGTACAAGTTTGACTAGTTGGCTCAGACTGAGCTGTATCCCTCCTCTTTTTGTGAATAGTTTCATTATGATTGAATAGTAAGTTCTATAGCGTCAGCTACTGCATTGTAGGAAACGGCATAGGACCTATACGTAATAAGATTTGCACTTTCAAGTGCGGACACTCGTGCTGGAATAATGCTTGCTGCGGGATTGTTCGCATCAAGAGTAAATGGTTGAAAGCGAATGATAGTGTTATGTGAGGTAATATCTGATGAATGGAATTTTTTCATATTGAGTAGTTCTGCTTCTGTTGTTGTTTCTGCGACTCGTGCTTGCACTTCAAGTTGATTACCTACAGGAGTAAAAATGAGCTCTGCATCAAGACCTTGCTGCTCAAAATAGGTAAGGAAGTTGTGGGTTTCAGTAACGAATTCTTCTACATCAAAAGTACCATCAATGAGTTGTTGTTCAACTTGCAATTGCAAATACACATAGTACGCGCCAAATCTTTGAGGTAATTCTTTTTGCACTGCTTGTGCAGTTACAAATTGTTGATAGTTTTGTAGAGCAGCTACTCGTTCGTTTTCAAAAAGGCAAGTTGCAGAGGTGCAGACACCAACAATGTTTGGGGTGTTAGGATACGTTTGCAATCGTAAAGTGACAGGAATAGAACGAAGTATTCTGTCATTTTCATCTGATGAAGACTGAGCAAATCCTGATCCTCCAAGTGCAACTCCTCCGTCCCAATAATAGTTTTGTGTAAGTTCTTCTACGTACTGCGTATCTTGTTCAAATCGGTTGTAATCATCTCCTGGAGCAGAGGAGAAAAATATATTTCCATCATTTCTTGCTTTATTTTGCATAAGCAGGACTGCATCCATCATAATTGGTGAGAATATGTCTTCATCATTCATTGTTTGCACTGCAGTAGCAACTTGGTTGGCATACTGAGTACTCCCTCTTCCGTTGCTAAAGTATAGAGGATCACTACTTACTATTTCTCTACATACAGCATTAGCACAACTATATCCTGTATCTAGTTTGTCTTCTATGACTCGAAGACGCGTCGCTTGCACATAGGGTTCTTCTCGTATTTCTTGCCAGAGCCCTAATGGTTCTTGACAATGGCAAATGCAAGCGCTCCCCTGACAAGCAGCGAGTTCTGGTCGTTCAAATTTAAGATAGTGTTCTTTGTTGATAACTTTGTCATCTTGTAGTTGACCTTGACCTTCTGGAAATCGGTGTGCAAGATAAATGGGACTTTCCCCTGATGAAAAAAAGAGAATAATATTCTTTGCTCCAAGAATAAATGTTTCTTCAACGCTCTGTTCAGGTGTTTCTGAATAGGACGTGAGTAAGCTTTGAACTCTCTCTTGTGATGAAATAACAACTGCTTCATTATCAAGATCTTTTGAACCTAAGTCACTCACGAAAGCTACGCCTCCAATTAATAGACCTGCGGCTAATACTAAGGTAAGTAAAGTGACAAGACTTATAGTTTCAGCATGGGAGTTCATGAGCATTCATTTTTGAGTTCTTCTTTACATTGTTCGTCAGGAGTAAAACATTCAAGAGCTAGTTTTGTTTCACCTGAATCTCCTTCAACAAATTCTTGTGCAAACCAAGTTTCAGTAAATAATTCTACCGTGCAGAGATTCCAATTGTCTCCTTGTAAACTAGTACAATAAGCACTAGCAGGAATAGTTCCCCAACTTGATGCACCAATCAAGTAATCACGAGTAAACGTTCTCTGTACTTCTGGTGAAAATTGTGGTTGCTCTGGGAAAGGTTTTGAGCCGTCAAGAGCGTTTGCGTGCCTTGCAGCTACATAATCTATTAACGCGTTCGCATCTCGTTGTGTAAAGAAGTTACCTTCTCGCATTTTGTTTCGTTCTGCATACTTGAATATTTGATAAATGGGAGCTCCTGAGTTTTCTGGAAATTCAACTTGAAGTTGCACGTAACCATTGCCCCGAGCAGGATCAGGACGATTGCAAGGACAAGTGTCTTCAGGAGCATAGAGTCCATCACCGTCTACGTCGCAAGTTCTTGCAAGAGTGTCATCTACTAGACTAAATGCCGGTGCTGTTGTTCGTGAAATAAGAGGAACTGCAACAAGCAGCATAATAACCATAAGAATTGCTCCAAGAACAACTGAATTAATTGCTTTTTTTGATTTCATTTAATTTGTACCTCTGTTAATGTAATTTGCATTTTGGGGGAGATCTAAAGCTAAGTCTTTACTTATCATATCTTCACCGTTTAATTCACCGTCTTCATAATCTATCCCACCAAAAATTTTAAAGCCTGTATAGACTGGGAAGAAGCAAACTTGATTTTCATAATGTAAGAAAAGAACTCGTTGTTGACTAGGATCTGCAAAGTTCTCCTCTATAAATTCTTGACCAATAGGATACCCTAGAAAACTATTTTCACTATCTTCGTTCAAAGTAATAACAAGCTCATCGACTTGATTTGCTGCTTGCATTTCGTTCATGCGAAACCTGTTCACTTCAGCTTCATCAGCAGCATAATTGTCCATCGAAATAGCAGTAATTTCATGCAGTGCAAATAATGCATCCGTTCCACTTCCTCCTTTTGGCAGAACACATAATGATTTATTTTCCAAATAGGGATGTGTTTTCGGTGAAGCAACAAGAGCGTAGACGTATTCAGGTTCGTCAAGTTCTCCTTGCACGGGAGCTCCTAGTTGTACACTTACACCTGTTACTTCTCGACCGTTGAGTTCACGCTCGTAGTTTTGGAAACGAAGAAGAATGTTTTCTGGATAATTTTGTCCTCGCGGTGGAACATTGTCAATAGTTATGAAACCACCTGGATGTTGCTGTGAAAAACTCTCTGTATCGAATAATAATTCTGTAAGTTCTTGGGCATACGTTGCATAATCAGGATCGATAAAATCCGCTGATGAAGAAAGTGAAGGAAGATCGTCTGCTGATTCGCTTGCAGAGAGTTCAAGAAATGGATCCATAATAGTTGCTTCTATACTTCCAAGTACGTCTGATTTTGTGGAACCAAATAATTGAATTGCAACAAATATGAAAAACACACAAAGAACGACAATTGTTAGTACTCCAAATAAAGATGACGCTGTTGTGTTCATGGTCCACCTCGTCGTCCAAAAGAAGAGAAAGTATTTTCAAGACCTGCAATAGGCGCACCCAACCATCCTTGTATTTGTGCTATGATGAGTAAGAGTACAACCAGAAGAATAACTGACAACACAATTTGAGTTGGTGTAAATCCTTTTCTGTTAAAAATAAACATTAGCTTTCCTCCGTAATAATTGAACAACCTTTTGCAGTAAGCTCGTCAACTGAACCAAAAAATAAGAACGTAGGTGTTTCACCATCCTCACCATCAAAGCCTTGAAGAGTGGCTAGATCATTTATGTTGGACATGACATTTAATCCTGTAACATCAATACTGTTATAGAAATCTTCTACATAACTACTTTCAAAACTGCTAATAGCAACGCCATAACTGGTATCCCCTGCTATCACATCATTCTCTATATCAAAACCAATAACAGCAGGTCGTGTTGAACCAACAACTCGCTGTGCGTAAAACTGAAAGTAATCTCTATAAGACCAATCTATTCCTGCTTCGTTTTCAAGGTACGTTTCTTCAAAAAGATAATTTTTGAATTCTTGGGTACTTAGTTCAGAAGTAAGTTGTCCATCAACATTTGCAATAGCAACTATTTGGCATTCATGATTATCAAAAAAGGTAAAACCAGTTATTCCTTCATCATTCCATAGTTCATCAATTGTTCCCTCATGCACAGTATACCATACACGTCCCATAAGATCAGCAAAATACTGACTAACTCGAGCGTTCGTATTTAGTGTAGTTGCATCAACATCAAATACTGAAGTATAACATTCTTGCTCATACACGTCAACAAAACTTTGCGTAAAATCTTGTTCAATTTTTTTTGTTCCAAGAATAGCCCAGCACTCTAGTAAATGATCTTGGTCGTCAGAGGAGAAGACTCCAAATATTTGAGTAAGTACACCTGCTACCACAACAAAAGCCACTAAGGTAATAATAATTCCAACGAAAACTCCTTTTTTATCCAAGAAGACCACCTTTGAATACTCGTTCATACAGTATCGCAAGAACAATAATAAACGTGAGTAGAGAGAACAAAATAATGACTACAGTAGAGGTTAAACCCCTCTTTGATACCTTCACACACGACATAAGAATATACAGGTATCCGTTCTTTTTAAATATTGTCAAAATAAGGGCAAAATTAGGCTCTACAGGCTCTCAAGAACAGTTTAGGAGCTAGTGCATTGGCTTCCTGTCCACGTGCAAAAAGCGTTACTTCGTTCCTGGAATTGACAGAAATCTTGTGTGCAAGAATCTTCATCCAAGTATTGACCGCACTGTGACTGTGCTGAGCCTTGATAATTACATTGACGACAATTGTTTTGTCCTTGCGTGTTCCAGAAGCATCGTTGATCCATATTAGATTGGCCTAAACACTGGTTGCTATTGCAACTAGCAGCATCGTCATATTGATTGCACGAAGAAATTGCACCGCAATTCTTACAATCGCCTTCAAACATCATCCCATCATTGTCAAACCATTCATCAATAGTGGTTGCCTTGTCCCAGTAACAATTTTGTATTTCCTGATCACAAATAAGAGAACGATCTGCAGGATTTCGACATTCTGATTTGCTAAACTCAGAACAGGCAGTTTGCTGACATTGATTCCCATAATTTGCTTCATAGGCTTGTG
>CAZHNR010000038.1:773-10624 GCA_964534065.1 uncultured Methanosarcinales archaeon | reverse complement strand
GACTCACACCCGGTGCAAATGTAGTAGGTCTGCAAATTTATAATCCTGATTATAACGTACCTAACACCTTTTGGACCAGCGATATTCTTACAGGCATGGAGTACTGTATAGATAATGCTGAAGAATTTGGAATTACTGCGATGTCATTTAGTTTTGGTCCTACAAACTATGTCACTACACAGCAACATTGTCTTTCTTCACATCAAGGATACTTGCCATTATTAGAACAAGCATATGCAAAAAATATAACTCTTTTCGCAGGTTCTGGAAACTTTGCTGATACCTCATGTCCTACCTGCGATGGATGGCCGACGTATCAATTAGGCCAACCTGCATGCCAAACAATTGTGAACTCAGTTGGCTCGGTTTCCAGTTCCGAGGTAGAGAATCTTATTGAAGTAAGTCGCTACGCCAACCGAGGACCAATGCTTGATTTCTTAGCACCTGGTCAATCTATTCAAACCTTGGATGTAGATGGTGACCTCACGGCACTCACAGGAACAAGTTTTGCTTCACCCTACCTAACAGCTATGGGAATGTTACTACAACAAAAAGAAAAAATACTTACAGGACACCAACCACATCCCGACCGTGTGCGTGAACTCTTACAAGAAACAAGTATTCAAAAAAGCGATGAGATGTACACGTACGATCTTCCTATTTTTACCTTGCCTATTGAAGTAGAACAAGAACAAAGCGGTACAAATACTACGTTCACCTATACTATTAATCCTGATTCAGTATTTTACTTAGAGGGAACTACCACCTGTGATTTCATAGTAGATAATCAAACTGTACAAACAACAACAGTTAATGGAGAAACTACAGATACCATAACAATAACAGAAAATATGGAAATTCCTACAACGGCTTTTACTGAAATTGAATTTGGTATGAATGTTCGTGGTACTCCGACTAACTCTTTACAATATTCTGTAGTTCGTCAAATGTTTTTAGATCAGGAGGCTGATGGTTTTGATCTTTCTACGTTCTGGGTTCGTCCTATGGCTGGTGATGCTACAAAGGATTATGCTGTGAATTCTGAAGATTTACCTCAACAGTTTTTTGATGATTGGGTTTCTTTACAAGATGAATTTGGCATTAAAATTATGCACATCATAAACCCTAACGAAAACGCTACGAAACAACGTGCGTTATATGATCGTTGGATATCTTCTGGCGCCGAATTACATGCCGCAGAAATCGGAAGCGAACTCTACCTACCAAAATATGTTGCAAGCACTCCTGACCAACCAGTTGGTGGTCCCGATGGCGGCTTTGATTATGTAAGTCCTCATTTGACTGAGATGACTGCTATTAAATATATGGAAGCGATTGTCCCTCCTTACGTTGAGGCATTTAAAGATACAGGGATTCCTATTTCTTTAGTTACTGCTCCCAAAAAACCAGATGGTACGCAAGCAGGAGAATTTAGAAAACAATGGAATGTAGATGTGGCAAATCGTATTGAAGATTTAGGTTATGATAATCTACATGTGTCTTACCATATTTATGAGACACCAACAGATATTATTGATTTTAATTACTTAGATACACTCCGTGCCTTGTTACCTGATGGAACACGATTTTTCATTAACGAATTTGGTAAAATTCAAGACCCAAATAATTCTGCTGATCCTGTCGTTCGTCTTGCTCATGCGCAACGTGAAATTGAAATTGCTCAGGATATCTATGAGAAGCTCGAGCCCGGCGATATGTTGATGAATCAAGTTTTGTATAATACGGCTTCTAGCGGTTATGGTTTAGCTTTCAATTCTAATAAAGATGGCATTACTGCAAAAGGCGAGTTAATATTTGATTTCTTCGAACAGAAACAAAATCTCCAGGAAACAAATAGCCCAATAATACCAATAAATCCAGAAACATATAGCATTCTATGTACAAACTCAACAGATACATTGCAAACTATTCCTCAGAATATAAGTGCAGGAGAAACAATAATTCCGCCTCAAGTAGAATTCACAAACATTAATGAAAATGACATTCGAGATGATCCAGTAACTACTTTTTACTTCCGTGCAACACATGATAAAGATGTTGATTACTGCCAATTTTCTATGAATGGCGATGTAGTAGAAGAAATAAATTTTATCGTACTTGGGGTAAATATGCAGATACAAGCACCAAATGAATTGACTGGTATTGTTGATATAGCTATCGACTGTTGGGATTATGATAATGTTAAAGGGTCTGATGCTCTTAGTTACATCGTTGGAGAAGCTCCAGAAGTATCAACTATTGATTTGCAAGTTGCAAACGGTTGGCAAAACACAAATGAACAAAATGTAGAAATTGATGTTTTTGCTCCTGCAGGTATTTCTTGGTGCGCGCTACTCATAGATGGTGACGTTGAAATCAATAGTACCATAAGTAACACCAATCTTTCAACCACAGAAAGCCTCACCGTTCCTGACGGATTACATACCATAGAATTACGTTGCATTGATACAGTGGGAGCAACACTAAGCACTACAGAAAACATACAAGTAGACACACTTCCTCCAGTGACAACCTTGACCGGTTTTGTCAATGGGAGTTTAGCAACTAGTCCAGTAACCTTCACTTTATCAGCAGTAGATACAGGCAGCGGAGTTACGCAAACCACCTACAACATAAATGGAGAGGGGGCTACAAGTTACACAAATCCTGTATCAATATCAGAAAGTGGACAATATACAATTACATATAATAGTCAAGATGTTGCAAACAATCAGGAAACACCAAGAGAACAAGTAGTTGTAATTGTTATTTCAGAAGTCGTCAATTTTGTTCTCAATGAACCAACAACAGGCATATATAGTACGCCCATGGACGTAAATTTTGAAGTGACCGATGGAGCGGATATACACATTTATCTCAACAACACACTCATACTTTCAGGAACCGATCAACAAACATTCACTGTCGAACCTGATCAAGATGGTATCTATGTACTTCGCGTAGAAGCAAATATTTCAAACACTATCAACAGTTCTAGTGCCTTAATTACTTATGACACAACTCCGCCTCAAATTGAAGCAAGCGCTGATAATCAAAGTAATATACTTACTGTCACAATTGTAGCTGAAGATGCACTAACAGACATAACAAGCGTTACAGTAGATAACCAAGCTACAAACCAACTGAATAGTAACACCTACACGTCAGAACAAGAACTTGAAGAAGGAGAAAATACCTTCACTATCAGAGCAATTGATGAAGCTTTAAATCAGCAAACTCAAGAGATCAGCTATACTTACACTTTACCCCAAATAAATGAAACAAACCAGACAAATCCAGTGAATGAAACGAACACTACGAATCAAACAAATCCTACAGTGCCAAACGTGACAACGTCCTTGGATGATATTAGCATAACTGCCCCGGAGAATATTACTATTAATCTTCTTAAGAATACTACTGTACCTGTTTCTTTACAAGGTGCTATAGAATATTATACAATCCGACCTTCTGCAGCTTTTACACGTGCAAGTATTATGTTCACCTACAGTAGCAACGATTTTAGAGGCTATACAGAAAGCACCATGAACATGTTTAGATTTGATGAGACCGAGCAAGAGTGGATTCCCTTATCGACGGATCTTGCATACGTTCATGAGCTTGAACTCGATACAGTAGCAAAAACAATATATGCAGAAGTAAGTAGTTTTAGCACGTATACATATAGTGCAGATAAAAGAACCTGTGAACTCAACGACAATAATCAAGTTGAGCAAGACTGTTACGATGGAGAACTCTTTGTAGAGGACGGAAGTTATTACTGTGATGAGAACTATCAAGATGATGCATGTGAGCAAGAAGGTAGCTCCTCTAACGGAGGAGGCGGTGGAGGTTCTAGCGGAGGAAGCTCATCAGGCGGATCAAGCAGTAGTTCATCAAGTTCATCCCAAAATACTGTTGATGCAGAAGAACCAACTGAAGAAAATGAAACTTCAGAAATTGAGGAAAATGAAACAAACCCCACTACTGTAAATGTCACTGGTATAAACAATGAAACCAACATAAATATAACGACAGCAAATAACGCGACAAACGCCAGCGCAATACCACCAATTGAAGTTACTCCTCAACCAGTCTCAAAACGTACATCAAAACAAACCTACATACTTGCCATCATACTTTTGGTTATTGCAGCAACTGCAAGCATATTCATATATGAGAAAAAACATCACGAGCACAATGCACAAAAAGTCGAAAGTATAGGTATCAATGTGGAAGATACGCCTGCAGAGAATCCCGAGCAACACACACAACTAGATAAAAAACACTAAATAATCTTACCCTCGTGTAGACGTTAAATAACATTAGAATCTACCAAATCTTCAGAATCCGCAGTATACTATAAAAGCAGAGAAAAAGATTTATATATTCCAAGCAAGAAAATAGGGTTGGGTGTAAAGTGGTTAAACGTATTCATGAAGTCTATATTCTCTTTCTCGTAGCAAGTATTGTTTTTGCAGGAATCGCCTATGCACCGGTTGTAGAAGATCGTGCGTATAATGTCCAAGGTCTGGCTACCAACGAATTTGCACCGTCATATATTGTGCCACATGAACAACCCTCTGAATTACCTGAACGTTACATCGTCACCTATGCAGATGCATACGATGATGCAAATGAGAGGACAGGAGTTCTTAATACCATTAACTCAAAAGATTTTAAACTTCTACCAGTAAGTGTAATTGAGGCTCCCATAAGCGAAATACAAGAGTTGCAAAATCAAGGAATAATTACGAGCTTCAAACAAGACACTCCAGTATATATGCTCTCTAACAGAAACGCAGATCAAATGACTCGTGTGCACCGTATGCCTGAATACTTGTATAATGGAGTACCTTTAGACGGAAGAGGACAAACAGTATGTATTGTGGATTCAGGTCTTAAAATGGATCATCCTCAATTAAACCTGAATCAAATAGTGCATACGCAATGTTTAGTTGGAGGAACCAACGATGACGGTGAAGGATATTGTAATGAGAATAGCGAATATGTGGAAGACCACCATAGTCATGGAACATCTATCACAGGATTATTTGCAAGTGCAGATGATAAGCTGCCAGGTCTTACCCCTGGTGCAAAAGTAGTAGCATTACAACTCTATCACGAAGACAAAAATGCAGCAGGTTACTTTTACCAAACTGACATTTATGCAGGAATTGAGTACTGTATTGAAAACGCTGAAGAATACAATATCACTGTTATTAGTATGAGTTTCGGCTCTGGCGCATACGATAATGTGCAAAGCTGTCTTAATACAGGTTCTTATTATACTACATTATTTGAGCAGGCACGAGCTAAAAATATTACTCTGTACGGAGGAGCAGGAAATAGTGGAGATGTTTCCTGTGCTGAATGTGATGGTGGCAACACCTACAAGCTTGTACAACCGGCATGTCAACCTTTAGTAAATTCAATTGGTGCGATGTACGCCTCTATGATTCCTGACTTTGTACGGGTAGCAGGATTCTCACAACGAGGACCTTTACTAGATTTCATGGCTCCAGGTGCAGCATTAGGATCTTTGGACATAGATGATACTATGAGTTATTTCTCAGGAACAAGTTATGCGGGACCCTACGCTGCTGCGATGGGAATGCTTCTTGCACAAAAAGAATCGTTAAGCACTGGAGGCGATGCTCATCCTGAACGAGTAAAATTATTACTCAAAGAGACCAGTGAAAATATCAGCGATTTGCAATATACCTATGATCTCCCTATATTCACCTTACCTATAGAAGTGGACGAAGAAACTACAAGTACTACAGCAACATATACCTACACAATAAATCCGAGTAGTGTTTTTTATCCAAAAGCAACAAGTACTTCCTGTGTCTTTAGTCACGACAATGTAGTCCAGCAGAACATCCAAGTACAACAAGAAATAGTAACGGATTCCATCACCATAACAACAAACGAACCAAGTTATACACTGACCTGTAGCAATACTACTGACACCATCACACTTTCAACTGAAGATATTCCAGCTGGACCGAGTAATCCGCCTATCATTAGCATTTCAAATATTAACGAAGGACAAACCACTGATAGCAATGTTGAATCAGTTATCTACTCAGTTTCACACAATCGCACAGTGAACAGTTGTACTATAACATTAAATGGTGAACTTATTGACCAACAAAATAGCATAGTTCTCGACTTCAATTATGAACAAGCGCTTCCTGAACAAGATACTCAAAACTATCTACAAATAAGTTGTACAGATAACTTAGGCCTCACAGGTACAAAAGGTGTTAATTTCAATGTAGAGGAAAATATTCCTGAACTACCAGCACCACCAGTAATAAACCTCTCTTTACAACAAGGTTGGATTACTACTAATACTACTGAAATAAACATTACTGCCACTTCTGAAGTCAATATTATCTGGTGCGCGCTGTATGAAAATGACACTATACTCATAAATGAGACCTATACAGCTACCTCAGTCATTGATGAAACCCTGCAACAAAGTATCCAAGAAGGAATATCTACCTTCCAAGTAACCTGCGCAGATAATTACACCCAAACTACAAGTGTATCACAAGAAATACAAGTTGATTACCGTCCTCCTGTAACAAACCTCGAAGGAATTGAAAACGGATCACTGTATAATACTTCAATTGCATTTAGTCTGCAAGCGCAACAATTCGGTATAAGTCCTGCAGGCACAACATACTATCGACTCAATCAAGCTACAATACAAGAATATACGCAAGCAGTGACTATACCTGCCAGCGGGCAATACACGCTAAACTTTTGGTCCGATGATACTGCAGGTAACATTGAAAACCAGAAACAAATGAGTTTTGTTCTGGTTATTCCCGACCCTGAACCTTCAGATTACAATTTCACAGTTCTTGCACCAACACTTCCTCTAACTACTAAAGCGGCACTCCCGTTCATATATACAGTCTCTGAATCAAGTACAGTACTTGTATCCTTTGATGACGAAATAACATACTCTCAAACGCAAAAAACAAGCGATAGCACTACAGTGCAACCAAGCCAAGACGGCGAATATACTGTGACTATTTCGGCACAAGCAGGCAACAAGAGTGCAAATTATTCAGGAAATCTTTTGTTTGACACAACAAAACCAAGCATTACAACAACTGCTCAAAATGTTCAGGTCAATACTACAAAAAATATTATTTTTACTGTTACGGACACGCTCAGTGGCATTGCCACCGTTACCGTAAATATTGATGCCAATATTACTGAACTAGCAAATAATCAATACAGATTCCCTGTATACTATAATCAAGTTGGAAGTTACACGCCACAAGTTACCGCTACAGATGCTGCAGGTAATACGCGTTCAAAAAACATTGCAATAACTGTATTTGCCCCTAATCAAGGAAATGAAACGAACACTACGAATCAAACAAATCCTACAGTACCAAACGTAACGATGTCTTTAGATGACCTTAGCATAACAGCCCCGGAGAATATTACTATTGATATTCTTAAAAACAATAGTGTTCCAGTCTCTTTACTAGGTGCTCGTAATTATTACACAATAACTCCTAGCGCTGAGTTCACTCGTGCGATTATTTCTTTCACGTATGAGAGTAATGACTTTAGGGGCTATGAAGAAAACACAATGCACATATACCGCTTTGATGAGAGCGAGCAAGAATGGGTTATGCTATCAACCGACCTCGCATTCGTCCACGAGTTCCAACGAGACACGTCCACCAATACGTTATGGGCCGAAGTAAGTAGCTTTAGCACCTACACCTACACAGCAGAAAAAAGAGCCTGCGAACTCAACGAAAATGACCAAGTAGAACAAGATTGCTACGACGGAAACACCTTCATAGAAGATGGCAGCTACTACTGCGACAACAACTACCAAGAAGAAGCATGCGAAGAAGACGATTCATCTAACGGAGGAGGATCAAGTGGCGGAGGAGGCGGAGGATCATCCAGTTCATCTTCAAGTTCAGTAACTACTCCCTCTCCAACAGAAACCCCTGAAGAAACTACAGTTGAGCTTAACGCAACAATCACCAATGCGAATGAAAGTGACAGTTCAATGAGTAATACAACTGAAATAAATTACAGCAGCATCATACCTGTGCAAGAAACTGTAGTAGCACCAGTAGTGGCAACTCCTCAACCTGAGCAAAAAAGAAGTTACAAGAAATTTTACATTGGAAGTATAGCAATTCTCTTGCTTATTGCAACGATAAGTATTTTTATCTTTGAAAAACAGCATCATACAAAACCATCTTCAAGAGTTTCAGTAAATGTCGAGGAGACTCAAGCTGAGCATCCTGAGGAGCACACACAACTCGACAAAAAATAATAAGGTTTATAAAGTAAAATCTCGGATTAAAAGTACTCAAGGGGTTGTGAATGAAATTACTTTTTCCGTGTATTTTAGGTGTATTGCTTATTCTTCTAGCAAGCTCTTCAGCGCTTGCATTAAATGATACAGCAACAACAAATACAAACACAACAATACCAATTATTAACACTTCAACAAATGAAACAAACACATCTTTCATTGAAGAACAACCACTTCTCAATGAAGAAATAAATCTTCAAGAACCAACTATTGGAAAAGTATTTCTCCCGCTCGAAGAAGATACGAAACCAGAAATAACTACTAATAGTAAAATAGAAAATAAAAAAACAGAAGAAGAAACTCATATCGAAACTGAATTTTCTAAAACACCTTTAGAACAAAAAAATTATTTGGTACGACTTAAAGCGCAACCGCAAGCTATGAGTCAAAGTGCAAGAACTAGCCTTGACCAGCGAACAAACATTGTACAAAACTTCGACACTATTCCCTATGCAGAAATTAAAGTAACTGAAGATGAACTAGCAGAACTTTTTGCGCAAGGAATTATTGAAGCAGTACAACCAGTTGAACGAGTACAAGCTTTTCTTTCAAGTGTCAACCCATTTATGGGAGCAGATACCTTACCAGAACATGTTTACAACGACCAACAATTAAACGGTTCCGGAGCTACTGTTTGTATTATTGATACAGGCATTAATGACACTCATGAAAATGTACCTACTGGTTCAGTTATTGCACAGCAGTGTTATGTGGATGATTTGGCTCTTGGAGATGTTGCAGGTTGGTGTCCAAACAATTTACGTACGGATAATGCAGCTGACGATGATCATGGTCACGGCACACATATTGGCGGTATTTTTGTAAGTAACAACACCGTGCACACAGGAATTGCGAGAGGAACAAAACTTGTTATTGTCAAAGCATTAGCAAGTGACGGTACAGGATGGAATTCAGATGTCATCAAAGGTATTGATTTTTGTGTTGCCAATAAAGATACCTACAACATTAGCATTATTTCTTTGAGCTTAGGTAGTGGTGGCTATAGCAACACAAGCTCATGTGAAAGTGCTAATCCTGCATATACATCATCCATAAATGCCGCAGTAGCGGCAAACATAACTGTCTTTGCAGCAAGTGGAAACTGTCATCTCGACATAGGTAGTTGTCCGCAAGCATACACGAACCAATTGTCAGTTCCAGCATGTATCGGAAATGCAACAAGTGTTGGCGCAACTGATGAATCTGATGACATGGCTGGCTTCTCACAGCGCGGACCGCTCTTAGATTTTGTTGCTCCAGGTTTTCCCATAACTTCTCTTAATTACCAAGGAGGCATAAGTACAAAATCAGGGACGAGTTTCTCAACACCTTATGTTGCTGCAATTGCTGCTAACATACAACAATCATTTACTGCGATACAAGGACGTACGCCTACACCAGCTGAAATAATTGAGCAGTTACAAGCTACAAGCATTAATATCACAGATGGTAGTGACCAGTACTATCGTCCTGCAAT
>CAZHNR010000038.1:0-763 GCA_964534065.1 uncultured Methanosarcinales archaeon | reverse complement strand
ATCAAGCACTCACCATCACATCGCCAATTAATCAAAATCTCTCAACACCGGAAACAACAATAAATTATACAATCAACACAAGCAGCATTTTCTTTCCAACAGGTAATAACTATAATTGTAGCGTGTTCTTTGGAGAAATAGCTCAAGCTTCTATTCTTGTTAATGACTCCAACACAACAATAACACAAAGTATTACAGGAGTAACTCAAGATGAGAATTATTTTGTTTCTTGTAGCAACACAACCGCAGCGCTACAATCACCAACAGGAATTCTTGATATTTCATTGCCAGAAATTACTATAGAAAATATTGCTGATGGTCAATTATTCCTTTCGCCTCTTACATGGTTTAATTATAGCGTGCAACATGATATAAATCTAACAAACTGCAGTTTAGATATTAATGAAGCAGAATTTAATAGCACAACTAACCCCTTACGTAACACCACATACAGTATAAACATAACAAACCAAACTGGAATTATTGCAACAAGTCTTACATGCTTTGATGTACTTGGAAACAATGCAACAGTGAACACAACATTTTCTGTAGATCCTTTACCTGTAACAATTCTAGAGTCAAGTCTTGAAAACAATTCTTGGTCAACAACCGTACCAACACCTATTGTTGTTAATGCAACAGATAATTTAGAAATTGATTGGTGCGCAACATATCTTAACGGTCAACAAATAGACAATAGAACGGTAAATGCAGCCAGCATAAATTATACAGTTAATGTCAGCAAAGCAACAGGAACGCATGC
>CAZHNR010000037.1:0-10780 GCA_964534065.1 uncultured Methanosarcinales archaeon | reverse complement strand
TAGGAGGCAATTCCGCTAGGAGGGACTTCTTCTCTATCCGAAATTATAAGTTTATGATAACTATTATAAGGTGAATTGCGTTTTGCTCTTTTTATGTTCGACAAAAACGTTCAGCTTGCTATTCTTCTGCGCACAGAAGGTTTGAAGTCTCCTGATGAGTATAATGAGATAATTTCCACGTTACAAGATAAATACTCTTCTAAAAATATTGAACATGTTTCGTCAGAGGATGTCAGTACCATTCAAGACTCATTCAAGGCAGCAGAAAAAGAATACTCTGACTGGGACGAACGCATTTACTCTACCTATGTTTCTCATCATGCTCTGAATAGATATAGGAATGATATCGATCTTCCTCAGGATAAAATACCTGTACTTGAGAAGAAACAATCGGATACTCACAATCAAATATCAAAATTACGAGGTTTGGTCGGTGAAAATTTCAATAATGTTCTTGGTGCTAAATATTTAATTGGTATTTCAAAATTATCTGGTCAAGAGCACATTGAATGGAAATCTGAATATTCTCATGTACATAACCTTTATTTTATATCTCCAGAGTATAGAGTGAAGTTTGATATTGGAATGATGCCTGATATGCATATTGATGAGTATGTCGGGAAACGGGACGTTAAGCGGATTGCCACTATTAATAAGAATCTTGAGGATGCTTTTGCTCTTCGACAGACCTATCCTTTATAGCGTTGTCAGTTAGATTTTGTTAACATTCTGTACCACGAGAAATCTTGGTTCGCCTTTACTATCTATTTCTCATCATCAAAAAACAATGTTCGTAAACTCAGTGTAATAGGTACGGCAAGTACTAATCCCATAAAGCCAAATAATGCTCCAAAGACTAATTGACTTATCAGTTGTATTGCTGGCGGTAGACTTACAGTTTTTCTATCTATTTGTGGTGTGATAAGATAACTTTCTAGCAGTTGTATGCCTCCGTAGAGTAAGAGTATGTAAAACGCCATTTGTGTATTGTTGGATAATCCTACGATAGTGGCAGGAATGAGTGCCAGTAAAGGTCCTAGGTTTGGAATGAAGGAGAGTAGTCCTGCAAGTACTCCGAGGAAAAATGCGTAAGGAACTCCTAGAATTAATAATCCTACGGTTGTGAGTACAAAGATAACTCCCATGGACAGCATTCTTCCTCCGAGCCAAGATCGTAGGGTTTCTTGTACTTTGTGAAGTTGTTTTTGTCTGTGTCTTGGTAGTTGTTTGAGAATTCTTGCGTGTTGTTTTGGTGCTACGGTTAAATAAATAGTAATGATGATAAAAATAAGTATGTCTGCGAGTATACCTAGACTACTTCCAAGGAATGTGGTTGCTCGTTCCACGGTGATTTCCTCAAAGAAATTTTGCAGTCCTATTTCTGTTGGTAGTTGTACTCCTAAAGCGTTGTTTATCGACTGAATTGCTTGTTTTACTTGTTGCGGGAATTGTTCAGCGAGTTGCGTGTATTGATCTTCAAGATTGGGAACGGTAAATATTCCTATGCTTACGATAATGATTGTGATAAGGGGAATGATAAGAGCAAGACTAAATTTTCTTCCTAAGTTAGTTTTATGATGTATCCAAAAGGCAATACCTTGTAGGCCTGAAGCGAAAAGTATACTTGCAAATACTAAGAGAATAACTGAAGAGATATTCCATGCAATAAATAATCCTGCTGCGACCAGTACTGCTTTAATTGCATTGTTCATAAAAACCCTGAATGCTTGTATATTTATATATGTTCGGGGTCGCAGATTCTTCTTGCATGAACTTTACTCAAACGAATAAATTAATAGAAAAAAGTAACCACTATCTAGTAGTCATTAAACCAAAGATTTATAAATAGAAATTATGTACGTTTGAACTATGTCTGATCCGAAACAAGAAAAAGCTGTATTTGTTGATGCTTTACTAAATACGCATATTCGTACAAATGTAAAACACATATCTTTAGACTTACCTCTAGCCTATATGGAATTTCTTCCTGAAAAGGGTAAAGTACGAAATATATGTAATCAAGAGCCGTATGTGTTTACGCTTATGGACGAATCAGTACGTTTACATAAATCTCCTAAATATGCGTTTAAGCATGATAATGATGCGCTTTGTGCCGTAGGAAACATGCCTCGCACCGCAAGCTCACGAGCAAAGAAAAAAAGTATGAAACGTATGGAGAAATACATTCTTCCAGGCCATGATAATTCTTTAGACTACTATATCGATCAGGCTGTTGCATTGCGCAAAGCATTTCCGTATACAAAAAATACAAACAATCAACCTACACTTTCAGAAATTGGTGTTGAAGGAAAACATCATGTTTGCAGTCATATTACGATACAGAATTCTTTTGCTTATCAATCGAGGTTAATTAGTCATAGGCTTCTTGCAGGTCACATATTTATTCCAGAACGTAATAACTTTTATGCACACGCTGCCATTGAAATACCGACGATGAAAGGTCCTATGCTTATCGACCCTACACGTATCGCAAAACAATTTCTTGAGCAAGGAGTGCACCGTGATGATATTAAACATACGATGCTCAACCCAGATAGGCAATTTTATGAGCAAATTGATTTTAGCACAAACGCAAGAATTCCTCTACTTGCAAATTACTTACGAAGCATTCCACGTAAATAGATGAGCTATTCACTCCTGTGCAGAAGCACTAAATCTTTATAAGCTCACAAAGGAAAAATTCTTTCATGGTAGAGGTAGTTGGTTTGCATCCGCAGCCAGGAAAAGTTATCAAGCGAAAAAAGAACGAACGTTTATCTCTTTCTGTTCTTGTGCGTTCTTCTCTGCCACATGAAAAACTTATTGTTGAAGCCTGGGCTCCTTTTCATGATGACGCAAATAAACGTCATGAAGCATTTGTTCTCTCCTTTAAAGAAAAACGTGATGATGGTTATCTTTTCACTGGCACTATTAAATTACCTTACACGGGTAAGTTTCCTATAGCGTACCGCGCAAGAGAAAGTGATCAAAGTTATTGGACTTGGGATGGCAACCATACAAACACTGCAACGCTTTGGGTTGATCCTGACTGGACCAGTGATGCAATTATTTACAATGCCTTTATTCGTTACTTTGGTGCAAAATCTTTACGTGAAGATGGTTCCATTAATCCTGGAGAAGGTGGAACGTTTGAGCATTTGCGCAAGGAAATAAAAAAACTCAAGAAGATGGGAATTAATGTTATCTATCTTAATCCTGTACATCCTATTGGGGAGTTATTTCGAAATTATAATCCAAATGATTTGCTTCCTGAATATTTGCAACCTGGTTGTCCATATTCGATAAAGGATTACAAAACTATTGATCCTGAAATTTCTTTTGGAAAATCTAATCCACTTGAAAGCGATCATCCTTTTTCTGAATTTAAAAAATTAGTAGACTTTGCTCATGAGCAAGGAATGCGTGTGTTTATGGATTTAGTATTCAATCATGCAGCGCATGACGCAGTGTTCCAACGTATTCATCCTGAGTGGTTCTTGTACAAAGAAGATATTTGGTCTCTTGAAGCGCCCTACCTCTATCCGCAGGAAGTCAAAGATGGAAAGCCTTGGGGCGATCCAAAACATACTTTTTCTCCAAATGATCATGGCTATTGGTGGAACGATGCAGCCCAGCTGAACTGGAATAATTGCGATCAGTATCCAGAGCATATTATGAAAAATATCTCCGCAAATAAACCACCTGTAAATCCTACAATTGATGAGATGTATGAATATTTCAAAAACATTGTCAAATTCTATATTCGAGAATTTGGAGTTGATGGTTTTCGTTGTGATGTCGCTTACCGAGTTCCTCTTGATTTCTGGGAAGAATGCATTATTGAAGCAAGACAAGTAGCAAAACTTGCTCATCCAGAGAATAATAGTATTGACGGTGATGTAGTATTTATTGCAGAAAGTTATTATGTGATGATGCCAGAATTACTTCGAGCAGGATTCACTGCTTGTTACGGCGATTACTCGCATAAGTTAGATACAGTACAGAACTTAACTGGTTATCTTGATTATATGTATAATATTAACGGAGATCATTTCCCTGAAGGTTCTGATTGGTTTATTTTCCCAGAATGTCATGACTTTCACCGAACGCCAAAAATGCACGCTGACGGAAAAGAACATTACCTTGCTGACTTGCATGCGAATAAAAGTCGATGGACTATCACAGCTTTACTTCCTGGTATGCCTATGATTTTCAATGGCTTTGAAAAAATAGAATGGAAACCTGCAAGTCTCTTCAGTTATTCTTCAATTGACTGGGAAAGTGATAAAGATATTAGTGAGCACATTTCTAAAATTAACCATATCAAACATGAACAGCGCGCTTTGCAGAAAGGAACGTATCATTACTTGCACACGGAAGAAGGAAGAACAGAAGCAGCAAACATTTTTTCATTTGCAAGATATATTGACTCAGAGTGCATTATTGTAACGGTAAATATGAATGTAGAACACCGTGCAGGTACAAAAGTATTCTTAGCTGATGACTTACCTATTGACTTCTCAAAACCTTATGCGCTTATTGACTTGTATTCTGGTGAAGAGTTCAACAAAGAAGGAAACGAACTTCCTGTTATACTTGATGCGGGTGAAGCACATATTTTTAAAGTTATACAGTGAAGTAATTTTTGTATTTCTCACGAAAGGATTCTGCGGTAACTGCAGCTCCCCATGCGCTTAATCGCATGAGTTCTTGCACATCATCTCCGAATCGGAGTGCTTGTTCTTGATTGCAAAATTTAATTGGTGAGAATTCTTTAAATCCTATTGGATACTGGCCGAGATGAAGACCGTAGGCGCTATCAGTATAAGCTACTGCATGCGCTTTTTTCTTTGAGAATTCTCTATTAAGAGTTTCTAGACTTTTTTGCACATATGTATTCTGTTGTGTTTTTCTCCATAGGAGTTCTCTATGATGCTCCATACTTTGATGTTCTTGAGAAAAAATGTAGAGCCCCTTAAATAATTGCACTGCTATAGGGAGTGATTTTTGAGGGAGTGCTACTTCCTGTTGTAATTGATAGGTATCGCGTATAATGATAGTCATAGTTGACGACGAAATGATTGTTAGTTTTTAAGTCTTACTCCTACAAAATTTATAAACTGTATAATGATTCTGTCTCTGTATGATTGACCATCCTATTGTGCAGTATTTTTGCTTTGATAAACTTCCTATACGTCAAGATGCTTTATTGCCACAAGTACATGTCCAAGCTGAAAGTACAAAGTACAGCGCATATTTTTTGGAAGCACAAGCAAGCAGACCTTATCATGTGCAACTTTCATTTGTTTTGGGACAAAGAAGTATTACTCACTTGCAACTTCAAAGAATAAATGCAAATAGGGTCCACGAAGGTATTGTAAAAGAAGTAGCGCGAACGCTTGATCGAATTGCTATAGCGCATGAACTCACCAGTATTTCTTCCACGCCTCAACTCTGTGAGTATGCTGATATATTTCATAGATTTGGGTATCAGAAGCTACAAAAAAACAAGCTTACTCGCAAGATGAAATCAAATGAGTTTGTATTATATAAAGAATGGTAGGGGGTGGAAAACCCTAGTTTCCACCATGGGTATCACCTCTTTGTAGGTTTCTTATATATCCTTAGGGATTCTTCCTCAGGATAAATTTCTGAACCGTTTGTTCAGAAGTGTGTTGTACATAGTTTTCTTTTGAATCCATATGTATCACCCAATATATACTTGGGAAGCATCCTTTAAGAGTATTATGCAACTCGAGGACACCTATTTATTTAAGTGTGTGACCTTGTAGTTACAACGCTTAAAAGCCTTATGCAAAGCTACACACAGGAACACATTGTTTTGTACAGACTTCTGATCGTTCATCGTGACGACAAGCGCTTTCGCAAGCAGCATAAGAACCGTTATAGAGGTCACAGAAATTTTCAGATACGTATTCACATTCCTCGTGTTGCTCAATCCAAGTACCATTAGCATCTTGACAGATAGTTTGTGCATCTACTTCACATGCACCTGGTGCATAGTCTACAACTTCTCCTGATGCGCAAGCAAAACAGTCGTTGCTATAGGTTTCTCCATTTTCACCACAAACAGGTGCGTACTGTTGCGTACATACACTTGCCTGTTGTTCTTCAGTTGTACAACTAAATGGTTTTTCTTCTTTACTTAGTAGTTCAATAAGAATAAATTTGTAGGCATTTGCATCTTGTGGAACTGATGCACGGGGAACTTTTTCTACGGTAACTTGGTACTCGTATCCTTGTTCGTAGGTAAATCCTTCAATCTCGTCATAGAATAAACCACTATCAGTAACATAACAAGTCATAGATCCAACTCCTGTACATTCCGTTTCACCAGTAATTCTAAATTGCACGGTGGTGAATTCTTCATCAGGTGTTTCAGGGAGCGTTGGATTTTCCGGTGCAGGAGTACATGCGCTAAGAACAAGCACAGCCAGTAGCATAAAGATTGGGAGATATTTCATACTTGTAGAGGAGATAAAGAAGTATATAAATATTCTATTTTTCTACGGTTAATTCCGAACAACTTGGATGTGTGGATATGCAATTTCAATCTTTTTCTCTTTTGCTATTGCATCAAGGAATGCAATGTTAATTGCTGTACGGTATGCTTTAATTTGATCATACGGAGTAAGAAAGTGACAAATAAGTTGTATTGCTGAGGCTTCAAATTCGACTCGTATTTTTGGTTGAAACTCATCTTCTAATGCTTCAATTTCTTGTTCCTTATTTTTCTTCGCGGCTTTTGTCTTCTCACGCTTCTTCATTTCACTAATGTAAGAGTCTTTATTCTCACTGATATGTTTTTTAACAATTTTTCCCAGTATATCTATAGCTTTTCGGTAGTCACTTTCGTAGGTAATGTCTATTTTTAATTCATCAAGAATATAGTTTTCTCCTTGCGTATAATTTTTTACTTCATGAGTCAGGACATAGTCATTGGGAAAAGTAACAATTTTTCTATTTTTAATGTCGGTGCCATCAAGGAGATTTTCAAGAATAGTATTCATCATCTGAATTTCCTTAACATCTCCTCTGATTCCTTGAATTTCAATTCTATCTCCTTCTTTGTAAATTCCTTTCATAATAAGTGTCAACCATCCCATGAAATTAGAGATTGGTTTTTGCAAGGCAAAGGTAAGTCCAAATCCAATAAGACCTACGGAGGTAAGTAAACCAGTAAAGTTATTGAAGAGTACTGAAAGAGAAACAAAGACATATCCTGTCCAAAGAATAAATCGTGTGAATTTAATTACGCCTTCGCGTTGGTCTCGTTTGCCCAGAAGGCGACGGAAAAAAAGTTCTAACACAAGAATGCTAATAAGTTTAAAGACGAAGAATAGGGTAATAACAATAATAATTCGTGGAGCATATTGCAGCAGACTTGTCATTAATTCGTTTTGTTGCTCCTGTACATAATTGCGTATAGTATCTGCAAACCGACTCCAAAGAATAGTTCCTGTTATGATAAAGACTGCAAGAAGACTCCCGTAGGTAATGAGTTCAGTTTTTTTCTTCATCACTGTAACTATCTCTTACTTGCTTTAAAAAGCTTTTCTTCATTTCCAAGAGTGAGTATATAAATACCTTTATAAATCAATGATGATTCGTAAGCCTTTCATGACAATCAACACACTTACAGAACAATTAAGCAAGACCTATCCGGGAGTGAAAGCTACCGTTCAGGCTTCTCAGCACAATCACGCCTATGATAAATATGCTGTACAAGTACAAGCACCTCAGTATGAAGCAAAGCTTTCCTTTAATATTCTCAAACATGCAGAAACAAGCGATCTTCATGATTTTGAAATTCATGTGAAGAATAATGCGAACAGCTATGTTGCTAGTCATATTTTTGATATTTCAAAGCAGATAGCTCAGTATTTTGGTGGTAAGAGTATGCTTCTCCATCCGCGCAGTCTAGGTAAATTGCAACATTCTCAACCAGAAATTTCTCAGAAGTTGGCTGAAAATTCCGCTCCTGGTAAGACTGGTCTTCCATACGTGACAGTACGGTAGTTGTCACTATCTAATGAAAGCATTTATATATTTCAGTAGATTTTATTTTTTTGATGGATTTCAATGTTTCCGATAAATTCCGCACTACTGACAATTTGAGTAATTATCAGCTTTTTCAAGTAACAAGCAAGCTCGAAGAACAAGTAGATGATTTGTGGGAAGTAAATTTTATTCTTGGCAACGCACTTCCTATCTCATTACAAGATTATGAACCGACGACATATGTCAAACAAAGTAAACCACGGTTTATTAAGAAACGCGATGAACTCTTAGTATATTCTGGTTTTCTCTCAAGAATAAATGCGTATCTGGGAAGCACTCCTGAAGCTATTGATGATGTACATCGTTTCCTAGCTACAGAAGTAAAAAAAATATCTGATATGAGCAAGAAACCTCAAGCTACTTCACAAAGTGAACTTTTCAAAGAACTTATCTTAAACTCTTCATTTTCTGAAAAAAAGAATCCTTCTGAATATCTGAGAAAAAAAGGTAGTCACTTATATGATCTTGTCAAATCCGATGGTCCTGTTTCAGGAAATCGACTTATAGTTGAGAAAAATTACGAACAAGTGTTAAAAATTAAGTGAACTGTATGATAAAAAAATCCTACCATAATATTATCTTGCCCGAAATAGACATTTATGAAAAGGCAGGAGCACGTATATTTACTAATTTTGATCGTTCAAAAGTTGATGATCATGAACAGAAAAATCTTTTAGTGATTCCTTCTTCTGTATACAAAGGTTTGACAGGGAAAAAAAGGCAAAGTATACAGTCATCAGTAAATACTGGTGGAGTTCTAGCCTCGCTTGATGAGAAACTTATGAAAGCAAAGCATGAAATTGAAAACTATGAACTAAATGGTAGCGTGCAAATGTACACTTTTCCGTATTCATCTGGACTTGATATTGCACTTATTCCTGAAGATAAAGTTGATCATGCTGATTTAAGTAATGAATTGCAGAACAGATATGATTTCAAGGGTGAAATTACGTATGTTTCTTCTGACAATAAAACCACAATAAAACGGCGTCTAAAAAAACTTAAAGTCGAAGAACCAAAATTTTTGATGGGCGATATTTCCATTTTGCAAAAGGGAACTCTTTCAGGAAGTTCTGAGTTGTTAGCTGAAGTTATGCAACATGGTAATACGTTGCCCTATTCTCTTCTCAAAGAATATTTCGATGATCCTGTCTATCCCAACACTATTGTTCGATTTCAAGGTGAGAAAAAAGGTGCAGATACTTACGGTATAGTATCCGCTCCAACAAAACGGAATAAATGGGGAAAGATTCTTCCAGTTAACAATGACGATCTCAAACTTGAGATGTTAGCTGAGCGAGAGTATAACAAAAATATCAATATAGGTCAGAAAAAATTTCAAAATTTATATGGAATTTCCCCAAGGACGATGGAACAATATATTGCTCTTCAAAAAGGAATGCTTGATCCTGATATTTCAGTTTTAGGATTAGTGGGTGGAGCAGGTTCTGGGAAAACGTTGCTTGCGTATGTTGGCGCTATTGCCTTAGGACTTAATTATACCAAAGAAGAACTCAAAGAGAGAAATTGGGAAGATCCTTTCTACGCTCCAGCGATGAAAAATCCCGCAGAAGAATTAACAAACAGATTACATAAATTATCTGTGGCTCGAAAGGAAGGAAGTGCTGCAGTATATGAAAAGATTGTATTACTTAAACCAGATGATCCTGTTGGAGGAAGAGAGGTTGGTGCTCTACCTGGCGATCTTTGGTTAAAAATAAAGGATCATCTTAAACCCTATCAAGATGCTCATGATGAAACTACGCTTAATGATGTATTTAGTTTAAAGGATCTTATTTTAAATCCAAAGCGTGCAAATGATTACGGTGAAGCACGTGAAAAAAACACAGGAAAAAGTATTCATAGATACGGTGGAAAACTTTCTGATAAAAAAGAAGTTGTTGAATTAACACATATTAGTACCTTCCGTGGTCGTTCATTTGAGAATACGTTGATGCTTGTTGATGAAGCTCAAAATTTTTCACCAAATGAAATGCGAACCATTGTGTCAAGAATGGGTGTAGGTTCAAAACTAGTCATTATGGGTGATCCAGGTTTACAAATAGATAACAGAAAAGCTAATCTCACACGAAATTATAATGGTCTTGTACAAACATTAGAACATTATCTTCCTAAATCTTACTCTATGCTCATTAACTTTAACGCTAACTTCAGATCAGAAATGTCTGAAGATTCCTTAGAAATGATTGTATGAAAATGGCACAGGAAAAATCTAAAAGTATTGCAAGAAGAATAAAAGATATGCGCTTCTATACTTTGGATTATTTTACTAAAGACCAACTCGACTCTTCAGCAGAAGATATGAGTATGGAACCTGAAGATCTTGCAAAACATCTTGGCGTCATGTATAGAAATCCTCGACCCTTAGATGAGCTTGATGAATCTTTACAAGAAAAAATATCTGCTTTTCGTGCGAGCATAAAACTAATTCAGCTTTCAGTAAAAGAATTTAGACGTATAGCTTTTGAAGAGTATGGCATGCTGCCAAGAATTTTTAGCGACTACGTTGGTGTAGATTATATGAATCTTCCTGAAAAGTCACTCCTTGACTATAGACCTCTTTCCAAAAAGAAAATAAGAAAGTCAAAGCAAACTTCTGCTAAGACTGATACTTCTCTAGGCTATAATAATAATAATAATAATAATAATAATAATAATAATAATAATAATAATAATA
>CAZHNR010000036.1:0-10842 GCA_964534065.1 uncultured Methanosarcinales archaeon | reverse complement strand
TTGTTGCTTGAATAATAATTTCATCCTTTGCATTAATTTTTGTTCCTTCTGGAATGTCGTTAATGTCTTTAATTCCTGCTTCATAGAGCGGGCGATAGGTTCTCCAGTTAGAAAGTTCAAGAACTGAATTTTCAACCGTATTTCTTATTCCTTCTGGGTCGATACTTGTGCAGAAATCACAACTCGCATTTAAACAAAGTTCAGGAGGGATTTCACTTTGTAGAACTTTTTGTGCAACTTGAATAAGATCAGGAATGTCAGGATAGTCTCTGACTTCTTCTGTGACGTCAGTCTTTGTAATGAGTTCTTCTGTGAGTTCTCCGAGTTTTACATAATCCTTGTTTAAGTGATAAACAAAGACGTTATTTATTTTGAGTCCACACTGTTCAAGGATATAGAGTTGAATAGCAAGGTCAGGAATATGTTCAGGTTTGACTTGTGTTGATGCTTTAACTTCAACTAAATCATAACCATCTTTGTTTGGAATGAGAATGTCAGAACGAATATAAGTTCCGTCATGAAGAAATCCTGCTTCGACTACAGATTTGTTTTTTTGTAAAGCATCTTGCGTTTCTTTGATATTTGTTTCTTGATGAGGATTTCCAAGGAGAATTGGATTTTGAAGGATTTGAACGACAAATTCTTGAAACGCGTAACCTTGTTTGAAACGATGAGTATCCATAAGTGTAGCTTCAGGAAGTTCACGCCTCGCAGCGAAGAAAAGTTTTCTCTGACAGTCAAGAGATGTGAGGAAGAGGGATTTTGTTAGATTCATTCTTTCTCAACAATAAAGAACTTCTTAGACTTCACTAAATATATAGAGTTATAATCATTTTTGTCCTTAAATGCATATTGCCATATATAAAAAACATTTTTTCTTTTTTCAAAAAATAATAAGTTTACTTTCTTTGACGTGTTTTCAGACCATTGTCGAAATGGATAAAAAAACTGTCTTATAATAGTATTATTAGTTTTTGAATTCTTCGCTTCAACTAAAACAATTTGGCCTTTTCCTTCATAACCAGCATCAACTTCTGTTTGTACACTTTGAGTTAGAATAACTTGGCCATTAACTTTAAAATCAAAAGGAGGAGTATATTTTCGGCCCCGAATAGTTAGAACTAAAGTTTCATCTTCCATAAATGTACGTATCAGACTGGAAGCATAAGCAAAATCTACATGTTGCATTTCAGAATTACCAACTTCAGAACTTTCTAGTTCAAAATTTAATTTACTATGATAAATTTCAGGTTCACCAGGAATATCAACAACATCAAAATATCCCTCCCCTTTCACAATAGCATACTTTCCATTTTTTACAGGAAGCAAAAATAAATTATTTTCTCGCATAACATCAGGAACCTGTTTCCGACAATCTTGCTTACACAAAATTCGTACTTCTTTTTCAGTAGTTTTTTTGAATTCTTGTACAGACTTTTTTATCATGCTAGCATCAAGATAAAACGGTTCATGTTTAAAATCATGTTCGAGAATTCTATAGTCATCAAATATTTTTTTCCAAGATATTGAGTTAGCCATCTTTAATAATTTGTAATTACAACCTCATTTATTTTTCCACGTTTACTAGCATCACGGTTTATCATTCTTGATGCTTTCACGAAATGAATTTTGAATTCATCCTTATAAAGTTCTTTTATGAATTCAGTATCACTATTGCTTTGCATCACAAAACAACCTTTCTTGTGTAATTTAAGACAAACCTCTTTAAGTAAGTTTTGTTGTTCTTCTAGGAAATTATTCGAAGTATACGTGGTAAAACTAGATTTATTTAAAGGATAATAAGGAGGATCAAGGTAAACAAAATCATCTTTTTTAGCTAAAGAAATAACTTTTTCAAAAGACATGAGTTTAATTTTAACACCTTTAAGCAATTTAGAAGCTTTCCTAATATTATCTTCTTGAGTTATATTTGGATTCTTATAAGCACCCATAGGAACATTAAATCCTCCTTTGGAATTCACCCTATACAAACCATTGAAGCAAGTTCTATTTAAATAAATAAACCTTGCAGCAATCTCTAAATCAGGAAGCTCAGTTATATCAGTACTTCTAATAGTTAAATAATATTTTTTCCCTTGGACTTTATGATATTCAGCATGTTGCTTTAACTCTATAATGAGTTCTTCAGGGAACTTTTGTATCATCTTATATGCTGCAATTAATTCTTTATTAATATCTGCAATGATAACTTCTTTGGGTTTAAACTTTTGAACAACGTAAAAAAATACAGGGCCACTGCCTACAAAAGGTTCTATATATCTAGTTATCTTCTTAGGAAATAATGGTTCAAACTGTTCTAGAAGCTGACCTTTACCACCCGCCCACTTTACAAACTTAGGAATTTCTGCATCTACGCCCATATAACAAAAAAATAAGGCGTATCTTTATATTGATTACTAATTAAATAGATTTAATCCTTTTCACACTCAATTCTAAGTATTTCCTATCCATATCTATCCCTATATATTTTCTTCCAAGCATTTTAGCTACAACCCCAGTTGTTCCTGAACCATTAAAAGGGTCTAAAATCACAGCTCCTTTCTCTGTTGAAGAAGAAATTATACGTCTTAAGAGTTCTAAAGGTTTCTGAGTAGGATGTTTACCATGGATTTTTTCTTTTTGAGAAGTTAATGGAATATGCCAAACACTTCTAGTTTGTTTATTTGCAGGATTGATTTTATCTTCCCACTGTCGAGTTTCTTCGTAATTGAACTTATGCGGTTTTTTTGCATGTTTCCTTGCCCAAATAAGAGTTTCATGAGAATGAGTGAATGAACGACAAGCGAGATTAGGTGAAGCGTTTGGTTTAAACCAACTAATTTCATTTAGAACTTTATAGTCCAAATACTGAAGACCAAAACCAACTTGATATATATTATGCATTGTTCCTGAGACCCAAATCGTTCCATTTTCTTTTAAGACTCTGCGGCAAGCTTCAAGCCATTGTAAAGTAAACTCAAAATCTTTTGTTAATCCTTTTGACTTATCCCAATTCGCTTTATTTACAGAAACCATTTTACCTGCTTTGCAAGTAAGACCACCATTTGAAAGAAAATATGGAGGATCAGCAAAAATCATATCAACAGAATTATCAGGTAGTTTTTCAAGAATTTCAAGACAATCACCATGAAATAATTGAATGTCTCTTTTTTTACTTAACCGTTTCATAATTATTGCCAAACAAAACACCCTTATTATACTATTTAAGAAAAATTCGGAAATTTATATATGCTGTGAATGAATGACCAGTGAAGTAATAAACTAAAACCAAACAAAAACAAAAGCACTCTTCAGTTCTTTTTCACAAGTCCACAAAGAATCTTACTCATCCAAATAAACCAAACTATCTGCGTAAGGCCAAAAATCATTTGAAAAATTTCTGCGTTTGGAATAGTTGAAAGCACACCGCTTACTCCTACCACTAAACCTAGATAATTAAAGAATTTTGAAAAGAGTTTTTCACGTAAAGCGAGCACGCTAATACAGAGCATCCAGATACCGCCAAGAATTTCAGTACCTCCGCCTAAAGAATCAGAAATAAGTTCTACTGTTTGCCAAACAATAAGTGCATTTGAAGGATCTTGACCAAAGAGTTCAGCAATATAAGGAATACCAACAGTGTAGATCATTCCTGAAAAAATAACTGCAAGAGACCAGAATAAACCCATTGCCAAAGCGAATCTATTGAGAAGCGTATCAGAGAATTTCTTAAACAAAGATAAAGAGAACAGTGCAAGAACAACTCCAAAAACAACATAAATGAAGAAGTAAATAACAAATAACCATTCTTGATTTGCTTGAATAAAACTTAATTTTTCAAAAATATCAGTAAAGGTCATGTAAGGAGTAAGAAGAGCGAAATAAAGAATTCCAACAATATAGGCCAATCCTAAATACAGAGGAAGTAAAAAAGTAAAATTATTTTTTTTGGAAGTATGAGCTTTCATTTGTTTCCTCGTGTATATTGCTTATTCTTAAACCACAGGTTATTTGACATAAACCATCAAAAAGAAAAACAGTTTTTAAATGTTTACTTTGTGGCCAACCAAAACAAGAAGTAAAATCAACTCTGTTTTCTGAGCTACTACCAACATAATAACAAGCCCGAAGGAAATCACGCAATACGAATTACCGACTTTCCTATAGCTTTCCTTTTTTCTAAGTGCTCAATGGCTTTTGGTAACTCTTTGAGTGTAAAGGTTTTATCAAGTAAAGGCGTCACTTTTCCTTTTTGAACTAACTCAAGGACAACATCTAAATCGCTCGTAGTTGTTTTTGAAAGAAAGTTTTTGAAAGTTTTCTTCATGAAAGGACCTTTAGCCATAATTCTAAATAATTGTTTTCCAGAACCACCAATAAGAATATATCGTCCTTTCTCACTCAGTAAAGGTTCGTATTCCTCAAAAGGCCTATACGCTGCAGCATCCAAAATAACATCAAACGTCAATCCGCTTTCTACAATATCTTGTTTTGTGTAGTCAACAATATCGTCAGCTAATTTTTTTATTTTAGGAATTGCTTTGGTAGAAACTACTGCAGTAACATGCGCACCAAAATGTTTTGCAATTTGTACTGCATAAGAACCTACGCCACCACTCGCGCCAATAACAAGAACGCGTTCACCTTTTTTTACTTCGCCATGATTACGTACTGCGTGAAGAGCTGTAGCTGCAGAAACAGGAAGAGCAGCACCAACACTATGAGATAGAGATGTAGGTTTTTTTGCAGTCATGTTTGGATTTGCAATAACAAACTCTGCAAAGCCACCACCATTCACTTCAGCAATAACTTCATCGCCTTTCTTGAAGTTTTTTACTTCACTGCCTAGCTGTTCTATTACTCCGGAGACTTCATAGCCAAGAACAGGATTCGTTGGTTTGAACAAACCCATCATCAGTCGCACTGCAAAAGGAGAACCGCGCATAACATGCCAATCACCAGCAGCAATACCTGCATACTGCACTTTGATAAGAACTTGATTTTTCTTTGGAATAGGTTTTGGAAGTGTAGCCATCTTAAGAACTTCAGGACCACCATACTTTGGACATATATGAGCTTTCATAAACCATCTAGTCTGCAGTAGAATTTATAAAAATTTGTAATCCTAGAACAAAAATCATTGAATATACTATTTGTCTTTTAGAGAAAACAATCCAAACAAAGCAAACAAACCATAATTTTGAGTAGGTAAAGCTAACAATCCAAAGAAACCAAAATAGCCGAATTTCCACACATGATCTTTCAACATGAATGTGCAACACACAGAGTAGTTTATAAAAATTTCTTCAATGCTAGGTCGCTCCTGATAGAAAACCAAAAGTTTAGAAACAAAGATTTATATATTATTGTTGCATTTATGAAACATATGTTGCAAATAAGAAACGACTTTGAACTTGTCGAAGAACTTCGAAAAGAACCAAAACACATTCGAGAGCTAGCAAAACGACTCGAATTAATCCCTTCAACAGTCTTAAGAACAATAAAAAACTTAGAAAAAGAACAAGTAGTAGATTTCACACAAGAAGGAAGAAATAAAAAATACTTTCTAAAAGAAACACCAGAAGCTAGAAATTATGTTTTCATGACCGAACACTACAAACTTCTAAAAATCCTTCAAGATAAAAAACTTCGAAGAATAATAAACAAAATACAAGAAAATACTGATGATGAACTTATTGTTTTATTTGGAAGTTATGCTAAAGGAAGTGCAAAAGAAACTAGCGACATAGATATATTCATTGAAACAACAAACAAAAAACTTCGTGAAGAAATCAAAGAAGTCTCGGAAAAACTCAGCATAAAAATAGGAACTCTCGAAAAAAACAACCCACTTACTAAAGAATTTATTAAAAACCATGTCATCATACAAAATGTAGATAGATTTTATCAACTAATCACATGAGAAAAATTAACTTCATACAAAAACTCGTCGATGAAGACAAAATAGCAGCCACGTCAGGATTGTTAAATTCTTTTTTTATTTGAACCATTTTTTTGCACTCTCTCTTCGATGAGGACAACCCGGCCAACAACAAGGATTCTTTTTACCATCACTCAGATTTTCAACCATAATACCTAATCGTTTTTGTTTCGTTTCTTCCTTCTTTGCCATAGTTACCCAACAAATATACTCATTTCGCTGGATAGGAGTCAAGGATTCCCACGTTTCATGAATTTTTTTCTCAAGAATCGCCTTTTTGATAAAGTCAGGGAGTTCATGCAAGACTCCTGGAGAAACTTCAGCCATGATGAATAATTAGAAATAAAGAATTATAAGCTTTTCCTTCAGAAACAAGCTTAACCATAAAAAAAAAGAAAGTAGGCTTTACTTATAAAAAAATTCTATAAGTACAAAGGTTGCCCAAAAGTAAGGTCACTCATGGCCGACTTTGATGTGTGATGTTAACAAGAGAATTATTTCTTTTTTGAGTCTTCAAAAACAAACAAACCAGAGGAAGAGTCTAAAAACAGTTCAATATATAAATATGAAACTCTCAAGTACTATTATGAGTATTTTTTCAAGGACTGCATCTAACTACGTATTACAAATCATCACTCTTGCCAAACATGCAAAAAAAGAAGTCGAGAAAGGAAATTATCGTTATGTGCACAAACTTGTTAAACATATATCTTCAGTCGATAAAAAAGAAATAAAAATTTTAGAGCATGAATCTGCATCTAAAGAGCTCGTACTAGAAGCGAAAGAAATAATCAATCTAGTTAACCAAGCTCTCAATGAACAAAAGTCAGATAACATTTTATCACTACTCAATAAAATAATACTTCTTGAAGAGCATAGCTATTTGCAGAAAGTCAAAGAATTCGAAGAATTAAAATCAAAAATAGCCAAAGAAAAAGTAAATATTGATAGAATTGCTTATAGATTAGGTAGAGGAATTGATAGGATGATCAAACCTTTAGTTGCTACATTAACCTACGTGGGTTATGAAACTACTCAATCTTGCCATGGTCATAAAGATTGGGGAACTCCCTTTCCTTGGTTGGAATTTCAAACAAATAGAAATCTATCGATTCTTCAACAAGTAATAGTAAAGTATAACGAACACAGCAATGTCAAATGGAAGTTGGAAGAATTCAGGCTAATGGATGGTATAGGTATTGTCAGGGAAGCAAGAGACCGAGAAATGAAGAGAGACGAAATAATTACCATCATTGAAACTGCCAATAAAATAATAAAAAACTACAATGATGAGTTTAAAGTTCATTTTCAAAATAACTAGGTAATAAACATTTTTTCTAAGAACCATAAACCTCATGAGAAACTCCAAGCAATAAGTAGTGATTTGCGTAATCAATTGCCTAAAAAATACGAAGTATCTATAATGGAGCCTTCTAAGCAACCGAACACATATAGGCTGAAAGCTTACACGGGAAGTCTGAAGCATATGCAACAAGACATCATTCACTTTTCAGACTACATACTTAAACTGCTTGGGAACTAAACAACAATCTCTTCGTCACTGAACTTCTTTTGTATGCTTGTTAACAATTCTGAAATAATTCTTTCTCTTAAGTGGACTTCTCGAATCCAGATACGAAGACTAAACACTATTTTGCTATTTGATATATCTGTGATTACCACATAAGGATGTAAGTTTGAGAGTTGGGTTTGATTATCATAGAATCGCAGGAAATGAAGAAGTTTCAGTGCGACTTTCTTTTCTTGTCTAGAAACATTTGGAAGAACTTTTGGATGTGAACTTGCACAACTCAACATGATTTCTTTTACTTTTTCTACGTTTGCATCTTTTGGAACAGTAAGAACTAACGGAACTTCAACAAAACCGCTTTTTGTATAGTTAGTTACTCGTGAAGTTAATAAAATATTATTCGGTACAAAAATTATTTTCCCGTCCCTGTTTCGAAGCGTTGTTCGCATTAAAGAAATATCTTTCACTTTAGAAACTGCAGTTTCAGGTGCTGCCCCAATTTCTATCCAGTCTTCAACTTGAATAGGTCGTTGTACAGAAATTAAAATCCCTGCAAGAGTGTTTTGTATAATTTGGGTTGAAGAAAAAGCAATAATAACACCCATAATTCCAAGTGATGCAGTGAAGGCAGTAAAATCTACACCTAACCAAACAACAAGACCAAAATACACTAAGACACCAAGAACCAGGTACTCAACAATACGAGAAATTATTTTTGAAGATCGCTTAGTTATTCTCCTGTCAAAGCTTCGGCGAAGCACTGAATAGAGTAAATTACCAATAAGAACACTACAAACTATGACAAAAATTGATTGAATAACAAGTGTCAAATTCGTAGTTTCAAAGCCTGTTGCCATAAGAAGATAAATGAAGAAGTATATTTAAAACTTAGGAGAAGTAAAAGAAAAAATAAAAAAAGTAAGTAAACCTTACTCAGTTAACTTTGCGTCGTACTCGCCTGCATCCATTGCTTTGAAAGCTTCTTGAGCTTTTTTGCCTTCAATGGTAACTCCCATACTTTGACACGTTCCCATAATTTCTCGAGCTCGCATTCTTGCATTTTTACCTGTAAGAGCGCTTTCTTTCATTCGAGCAATTTTTTGGATTTGTTCAATAGTAATGTCACCAACAAAGTTAGCTTGTGGTTCACCGCTTGCTTTTTTCAAACCTAATTCTTGTTTGATTAAAGCTGCTGCTGGCGGAGTTCCGAGTTCAATAGTGAAGGATTTGTCGTCCGTATCAATATGTACTTTTACTGGAACTTGCATACCTGCAAAGTCTGCTGTCTTCTTATTGATTTCAGCAACAACTTGACCGATATTAACGCCTTTTGGACCTAAAGCTGGACCAAGAGGAGGAGCTGCGGATGCTTTTCCGCCCATAATTAATGCTTCAACTGTTTCTTTTGCCATTTTAGTTCAATTTACCGCCATTTGCTTTTACGCCAGGACGTACTTTTTCAGCACCTTTCCCTTTATTACGTAAACCACGGCTTTTCTTTCCTGCAGAAGTTAAGCCCCTAAAGACTCGTCCTTTCTGTAAGGAAATCCAGTTGTACTTTTTATCTTTTAGAATTGCAGGGTGAGTTCGATCAACTACAATGATTTCAAACCATTTGTGCAGACCATCTTCTGCAACTAAGTATGAGTTAAGAATCTCACAGTTCGTGTATTGCCGTGCAACTCGTTCTTCAGCAATTTGCTGGTACGATTTTGCTACAACTTTACGTTGACTGTTTGCTTTTGGTCGTCGGCCACCAGTAATATTTGGTCGCGTATGTCCACCACGAGTAACTCGTTGTCGAACAATTAAAACGCCTTGCTTTGCTTTGTAACCTAAACTACGTGCTCGGTCGATTCGGGTTGGTCTTGCGATTCGCAAGGTTGCCGGTTCTCGACGGAGTTCATACAAGAAACTCTTGTATCCTTCTTCGTTCGTCTTCTTAGGTGTTTTCCAAGCGTCTCGAACATATTTATAAAATCCCATTTTGTATTTGAGCCTCCATTATTTTCGTTATTTCAACTCCGTTCAGGCAAGCTACGCCCACATTCGAAGTAAGAGTGGGAAACGAACTTTCATTTATAAAGATACTGCTTTAGCTACTGGCCTTACACAATATTTAAAAAGCCTCAAAAGAAGACATATAGTATAGTAAGGAGGTTATAGCAAATGATCGAACTTGGTGGTAATATCACCTTAGTAGGATTTAAAGAAATGCATCACACAGAGCTTGTCGTGGTGAAGAAGATGGTTGGCAACTACGTGCGAAAAATCGCAGGTAACGAGCAAGTCAACGAATTACGTCTCGTTCTCAAACCCATCCATAAAACAGATGAAGCGAGTATGAAATATGATCTCAAAGCAACCCTTGACTTAAACGGGAAAATCTACAACTCCGAAGTTATTGAGTTCAACCTGTACGTCGGGATAGATGAAATTCTTAAAAAACTTGAAAGTCAAGTTGAACACCGGCATTGAGCCGGTTTTTCTTTCCTTAACTTCTTAAACTCGTTTTGATTCTTCTCTTGTATGCACTTACATGAACTTCCTTGGTGGCATGTTGACGCTCCAGACAAAGATCACTGGCGATCACCTACTAAACAACAATTCTATAAGGAAAGTACACGCCACCCGCCCAACATGCAACTGCTTGAAGAATTCTTTGACCTACACATTTCAGAGTTCATATGCAAAGAATACATTGGCAAGGAACGACTCACTATCGACCGATTAACAGCATTTGGAAGTAATCCGCAAGAGCGCATGTATCATTTGCGAGTTAGCATACACGCTACGGAGCGTGAAGTACAAGAACTTAGCTTTGCAGGAGTGCAAGGAGTATACCGTGTCAACCGTTATCATACAGAACTTGGCAAACAAATCTACAGTGTAGCCAGAAAATTCTATAAAGAAAATGAAAAAGACTGCGCTTCACTATTCAAACAAGTACATGAAAAGCACGGCAACTAAAATAACAAACTAATCCCAAACAACGCACCAACAAGAAGAACAAGCAAAAACGCGACAAAGCCCTGCATGAACCATGCAACAAGAGCTTTCCACCATTTCAGTCTGAAGAATTCTCTATATAACCAAATCGTTGCAATAAAAGCAATAAGCGTTGCAAAAGGCAAGTAAGTGTAAATAAGTGCTACAGCAACACCTACAAGGATATTGACAAGTACAGTTTTAAGAAGGCCTGTTTTTCCACCAAGAATTTTTACGGTGAAGTACAAAGGCAATGCAGCAATAAGAAATGCTACGACAATAATAAGTACAATATTCCAATCCATAGAAGAGCAAAAAACCTTCGCATATTTATGTCTTTTGTCAAAGAGTATTTAAATCACGCAAGATTTAAGGACTGTAT
>CAZHNR010000035.1:0-11026 GCA_964534065.1 uncultured Methanosarcinales archaeon | reverse complement strand
AATAGTTTCTTCAGACATAGTGCCAAGAAATCAGATTTACTTTATAAAAGTAGCTGGTAATCTTTATATGTTGATTTCGATTTCATTCTTTTATGGGGAAAAACTTTAGTTTAGATAATCATATTGCTGAGATTGGTAATTTATCGCTTGTTCCGCCTAATTTACTTTCTAAGACTCTTTCAGTTGATGATATGCTTTCGACAAGATCTGCAGATGTACAAATGCCTTTCGATATGTTACAATTTAGTGTTGACACGCATACTGGTGGCTATGTGATGGACAATTCGAGTCATATGTACAGAAATTTTGATCCTGAAACGTCTTGTATTGCTATGAGGTTATCTCATTTGAATGACTCTGAACTTCCTCCCGAAATGCAGCCAATCCCTCATTTTAATCCCCTTAACGCAAAGACTGTCTATGAAGATGTAGCTCTCCGTCAAGAGGCGGTAAAAGAGTTGTACACAAACAAGCCTTTACAAAAAGAAGTAAAAATTTTATTACAGTCAGATGCAGCTATATTGGGAAGAGGATTTTCTGGTCAGATGTCTCCTGAAAAATTAGTACGTATCGTTTCCAAATTATCTGGCTTGAAAAAATATTCTCCTCAAAGTTACGCGTTCAAAAAGCTAGTGAATTGGGCAGATACTATGAGCGATCAAAGCGTGTATCGTGAAGTTTTTTCTGAAAAAGAGAGGGTAACGCAAAATCGTTTCTTTGCTTTTTTCTCAGAAGGTTCTGATGCTATTCGTTATGGTGTGCTTAAGCCAGGAATACGTCCAGAAAATGTTTTTGATATACTTGGACATGAGTTAACAACTTCGGAGGAAAAAATAAACCGACCAGGAGAGCGAACGCAGCATGTATTCCATCCTGTTTTTAAGTATCTTTCTGATACAGATAAACAAAAAACAGAACTTTCCTTAACTAAAGGAACCTTGGACTTGAACCTCTTGAATCATATTTCTGCAGTCTATGCTGCTCTACCTGTACTACTCTCTTTTGCTCAGTTAAACCATTATTATCAAGGGGCAGTATTTTCAGAATTTTTGGAGCGACAGGGATTGCCTCAAGTAGTTCCCACTGTAACGACTGATACGCACGTCTTGAATGTTGAGGATATGTATCCTGTTCGTTTACTTCTTGATACAACAAACTACACTTCGTTTGCTTCTCTTGCTACTAATAATTTTTCTTTTTCTCAGAATCACAAAGTTATTCAAGTTGAAGGTGCAAATCAGAGAGGAAAGTCAGAGGCATGGAGATCCATCCATCTTGCTCGCGTATTAACTAATGCAGGATATGCTTTACCTGCTTCCTCTGCAAAAATGAGTTTTAGAGAAAATTCTCATTTCATCTCGTGTAAGGGAAAATCAAGAAATGGGGGATCTGAGCTATTTTGGTCTGCTCAGGATATTGTAAATCGTTTAACGTATATTTCTGAACACGATGATGTGATCTTAGATGAGCTTGGTGATGCAACAAATGGACCTACTGCAAGAGAATTTGCAAAACGTCTGCTTCCCCCTCTTATTAAAAAAGGGTGCAGAGTGTATGTGACTACGCATAATGATCAAGTAAGTTCCTATATTCGTAATGAACTTCCTAGTCTTTCCTTAACTCCAGGAGAAGGAAAAGATGCGTTTGTACTTACAAAAAGAACTGCTGAGGTGAATTATCATCCTGGAGAATCACTTGATAAAATGAAATTTACAGTAGATGAGATACAATCGCGCTTGAATTATGACCGATCCATACATAGTCAAAAATGGCGGGGCAACGGAAACGGTTATACTCATGACCTTCCTTTCTAAAAGTAGCTTTTCTCTCTAGGGTGTATTAAATTGAGAAATAAATGTTTTAGAAAATCCCCACCACAATATGCCTTTATGCGTATCTACTTCTCTATACTGACTAAGGCTGTAAAGTTTAGCAAAACCATGATTTCCTCCAGACCATCCGATAGCACCTGTTCCGCGAGGACTTGCAGGAGGTATTTTTCGGGTATCGATATATTGTTTGTTATGGGATTGTTTGTAAAAATCTCCTCTATCGTACACTGCGTATCCAATTCCTTTCGGGCCCAAATATTTTGCTAACGATGTTGGTGACTGCACTGGTCCGTGGTCAAGAGAATTTTTTATCATTTCAAGTCCTCCTTGGCACCATTGCTTTGATTGCGACGCATCTAAGCCTAGTATTTGTAAGTCGTGATCTGTAGGCATCACTGCCGTATAGAGATTGAGACTCATGTCCTTTCTTTCTTTATTTGTATATGGTTCTAGAGCAGGAATTGCAAAATACTTGGTTGCTGGAGAAGAAGTTCCAAGAAATGAAAGAAATGCATCGCTTGGTATAAAATTTTTTTCTACGTCCATGAATGATGATAATTGAAAGGAAGCTTTAAACTTAGCTATAATCGCGCCAAGTGTGCTTACATTTCTCGCATTTATAGAATTTTGTTTCAGGTTCGTCCCCTGCCCGAGTCTGCCTAAGCCAGAAATATGCTTTGTCGTGGCCACATTTTTCACAATCAGCGTCCACAAGAGGATGAATGTCGTCCTTTTCTTCAACGACTTGAATATCTTCTTTTTTCGCGACTTTCTCTTTGAAGCTTGTTTCTTCTTTTAATTTGCTACTATAACCGCATGAGCAGAACTGTACGGTCTTTTTCCCTTCTTGCTTCGTTTTAAGAAGCGATCCGCATTTTGGACAAAACATCATTTTTGATTTCCTCGTATATGCTCTCTGGTGTTCGCCCTTCTTAAAAATATTTCGGATTCAAAGCACTAGGTTTTATAGTTGTAATTGTACTATTGTGGTGTATGTCTGAACATTTGCTTCGAAAAACGGCTTGGTGTGCTCTTTGTGTAGGTGCGCTGGGGCTGTGTGTGGTGTATTGGGGCTTTTTATAATGAGAGTGATAGATATCTTTAAAAAGGAAGAATAATTCCCTAGCCCTACTATGAAAACTCCAAAAATGATTAAACGTCATTGTCCTTACTGTAAAAAACATCACGAACATAAAGTGGTACAGTCTAAGCGTCGAGCTCGTAACGCAACTCGACCAATGAGTGTAGGTTCTACCCATCGAGTTCAAGCTCGTGGTGAACGACGTGGTGCAGGTAACTTGGGTAAGTATTCTAAGCCTACGAAACCTAAAATGATTGGAAAGAAAATGACGAAAAAGACTGACTTCCGTTACGAATGTCAAGAGTGTCATAAACAACATATGCAATCTACTGGTTTCCGTGCGAAAAAAGTTGAGATTATCTAAACCTGCGAACTTTGTGAGTGGGCACCAAGAATTGTTTTGCAATTGTTGAGTGTAGGGATAATTTTTTTATTTCCTTTTTACTTTTTCTCCATATCCAACACCCTTATAAAGGACGGATGTTTTCCTCTCATTACACAAACTTCCCTCTGGGCAGATGAAACCTCGCAGTTAACGCTTCGTGGTGTTCAAGTATTGTGAACAAAAAAATTACAGAGAAAAAAATGTCTCGAGAACCAACATCAAAATTTATTAAAGTCCGATGTCCGAAATGTAAGAATGAACAAATCATTTTCGGAAAAAGTGCATCAGTCATCAAATGCTTAGTGTGCGAGAAAGTTTTAGCTGAACCAACTGGTGGTAAAACGCGAATCAAAGCACGAGTGCTTGAGGTGCTGAACTAAATATGATGCACAAAAAAAGTGGCTTTCCTGAGGAAGGCGATATTCTTTTTTGTACCGTAACCAAAGTACAGTATAATTCTGTCTTTGTTACGTTAGATGAATACCAACGATCTAGCGGTATGATTCACATTTCTGAAATTAGTCCTGGCCGTATTCGTAATATCAATGATTACGTTAAGGAAGGTAAGGTTATTATTTGTAAAGTTCTTCGTGTCAAAAAGGACCGGGGACACATTGATCTCTCTTTGCGTCGAGTGAATGAAAGTCAGCGAAGGAAAAAAGTTGAAGAGCGAAAGCAGGAAGCTATCGCTGAAAATATTCTTAAGTCCTATATTCAGTTGCACGAAGGCGACATCAAAAAATTATATGATCAAGTGTTTAAAGTTGTGAAAAAACACTATGAAAGTTTGTATCTTGCCTTTGAAGATGTTGTTGAACATGATGCTTCGCTACATGCTTTGGGTCTGGATAAAGACGTAGCTGAAAAGTTAGAAGTTATTATTCGTGAACGTATTAAGCCTAAACAGGTTGAGATTACTGGTTTATTCAAGATTGAAAATTATGATGAAAACGGTGTTGGACTTATCAACGCATTCATGCAAAAGGCTGTAGCAATTGATGAACTTTTACATATTCAATTTCTTGGTGCGGGAAGATTTAAAATTCAAGTGACGGCACCGGAATACACGCAAGCTGAAGATATTATTGCTGAGTTCCAAAAATTAATGGAACAATATTTCTCTACAACCGAGTCTATCTATTCTTTTGAGAGGGAATAATGCCTGAACTAAGAAAATGCGGAAAGTGTTCTTCGTATATGATTAGTCAAGCTTGCCCTGCTTGCGGTCATGAGAAAACAGTGAGTCCGCGACCTCCAAAATATTCTGTTGAAGATAGATACGCGAAGTATCGTCGTATGGCAAAAGAACAGCAACCGAAATAATTTTTTATTTTTCTTAACAACGTTTATTAATGAAGAGTTCTTCTGCTCTTGTATGGCAGATTGGCAAGTGAACTTAAAGAAAAACTTTCATTGTAATGCACCTATTTTTATTGAGGGTCTTCCTGGAATTGGTAATGTAGGAAAGATTGCAGTTGATTATCTTATCGACAAGCTTGAAGCAGAGAAAGTAGGAAGTTTTTTTAGTACTTCCTTGCCAAATTCCGTGTTTGTCAATGAAAAAAATCTGGTGCAACTCCCTTCTATTGAATTATATTACGCAAAAATAGGCAAACAAGATTTCTTATTTTTATCAGGGGATACGCAGCCAAGTGATGAGGAAGCAAGTTATGCTTTTACGCATACGATTCTTGCAGTACTCTTTGAGTACAAGGTAAAAGAGATTATCACGACAGGAGGTATTGGTCTTGAGGAGATGCCAGAAAAACCTGAAGTATACACGACAGGTAACAAAAGAAGTTTTGTGAACACCTTCGCTAAAAGTGGAGCGAACAAAAATATTTATGGTGTTGTTGGTCCTATTGTTGGAGTCTCTGGTTTACTTTTAGGTTTAGCAAAAAAAGTTCCTGCTGCAAGTCTACTGGTGGAAACCTATGCGCATCCTATGTATATTGGTCTAAAAGAAGCTCGTCAAATTATTCTTCTTCTCAAGAAACACTACAAACTTAAAGTTTCTTTAGATGAGCTTGATGAAGAAATTGCTATTGTCCATGATGAGGAGAATACGAAAAAAACTAAGTATGCTAAACCTGCCACCTATGGTAAGGATGTTAATTATATTGGTTGATGTTATTTCTTACGGTAACTCATTTGTACTTTGTTAGTAATAAGATTTCCTAGTCGTCGAATAAATACAAATCCGTAGCCGTACAACAAAGGAAGCCAGAGTGCAATTCCAAACATTCCAGGAGATGTTTGCATGTTCAGATAGATGTGTCCTAGTTCTATGAAAACGCCCGCAACTGCGCCAAAGAGAAACACTCTCCATTCACCAATCTCATAATATACTATTTTAAAATTAACAAGCAGTGCAACAACAAGAATACTCACGCGAAGCCACTCGTTTGTTATAACTCCTAGAACTGCTACAGGAAGAATAAAGAGAATTTGTGACCAGAACAAGTTTTGTCGCATAGTGGTTTTGAGGGGTTGTGATTTATATTCCTTTTCCTATCTTTCTTCCAAAAGTCTTATAAATCATTCTTGGTATAATGGTCACATGGCTAAGGGTGCTCCGGTTAAAAAAACCACGAAGAAAAGCGTAAAGAAAGTTGTTCAATCAAAAGATGATTCTCTTTCTTCTATCACGACAACTAAAGATATTGCTATCTCTTCAAAACTTATTGATCAAGTTGTAGGTCAGGATCATGCAGTGCAAGTTATTAAGAAAGCAGCATTGCAACGAAGACACGTACTCCTTATCGGAGAGCCTGGTACGGGGAAATCACTTATTGGTATGGCCTTAGCTGAACTGCTTTCCAAAGAGAAAGTGGTTGATATTCTTTCGTTTCCAAATCCTCATGATGAAAACAAACCCTTAATTCGAACTGTCGCTGCAAAGAAAGGTAGAGATATTATTAAGCGAGCAAAGACAGAAACAGCAAGTAGTATGAAAGGACAAAATACCTTCTTTCTTATCCTTGCAATTATTGCTATGATTTCCCCGTGGTGGATTCGTTCTCATTACGCCGCAACTGATGGTGCTGTTGCAGCAAATATTTTATTCGCAGCTACCTTTATTGGTGGTATTGTATTTCTTATTGGTATTGTTGTTATGATTAACATGTCCAAGCGTATGCAACAAAAAACACAAGCGCCAAAACTAATTGTCGATAATCATGACACAGTGAGTGCACCGTTTTATGATGCGACAGGAAGTCATGCTGGTGCATTACTTGGTGATGTACTGCACGATCCTTTCCAGTCAGGTGGTTTAGGTACTCCTGCGCACGAACGAGTTGTAGCTGGTATGATTCACAAAGCACATATGGGTGTACTCTTTATTGATGAAGTAGGAACATTGCATCCGCAATCACAGCAAGAACTCTTAACTGCAATTCAGGAAGGGAAATTTTCCATTACGGGTCAAAGTGAACGAAGTGCTGGGGCTATGGTACGAACAGAACCTGTTCCTTGTCGTTTTGTCTTAATTGCTGCAGGTAATCTTCCAAGCATTAAAGATTTGCATCCTGCACTTCGAAGTCGTATTCGTGGATATGGGTATGAAGTATATATGCAAAATACGATGAAGGATACTCCTGAAAATAGGTATAAGATTGCTCAGTTTGTAGCACAGGAAGTACGTAAAGATGGAAAGATTCCTCATTTCTCTAAGAAAGCATTATTATTTATGATTCAAGAAGCTCGAAGGCGAGCGAATAGAAAAGGTCATTTGACCTTACGTTTACGTGAACTTGGCGGTGTTGTGCGAAGTGCTGGTGATTTAGCAAGTGACTTCGGTGCAAAGCTTGTTGAAGTTGAGCATATCTTGGCTGCAAAGCAATTGTCACGAGGTCTTGAACAGCAACTTGCTGACAGGTATATTGAAAATAAAAAAGAGTACGATGTTATTGTCACGAAAGGAACACGAGTCGGTCGAGTGAATGGTCTTGCAGTCATGGGCGATGGTAGTTCGATGTCAGGTATTTTACTTCCTATTGAATCTGAAGTAACTTTAGGTGGTAAAGATACAAAAATTATAGCTACTGGCAAGCTTGGTGAAATTGCAAAAGAAGCAGTAATTAATGTAAGTGCAATTGTCAAAAAATATTTTGGTGAAGACATTAAAGATACCTATGATATTTATGTCCAATTCTTACAGACGCATTCAGGCGTTGAAGGAGACAGTGCTTCCCTTGCGGTTGCAACTGCAGTTGTAAGTGCGCTCAAAAACATTCCTATTAAACAAGACATGGCAATCACAGGAAGTGTGAGTGTCCGTGGCGAGACTTTGCCGGTAGGCGGTGTAACTGCAAAAGTTGAGGCTGCTATAGAGGCAGGTGTTCCTCGCGTAATTGTTCCTCGAACGAATTTGAATGATATTGTGCTTGAAAAATCTCAGTTGAAACAAATTGAAATCATTCCTGTGGACACGCTTCTTGAAGTGCTTGAACATATTCTTGATTGGTCAAATAATAAGACCTTGCTTAAAAAATTACAAAAGCAAGCAAAATAGCTTTTCACGAATAGGGAGTGATTGCGAGCGATAACTTTATATACTCTCTAGGCCGAAATAAGGGTACGTGAGGTTATTATGGCAGAAGCAGTAGCATTTTCGCAAGCATTATCTATTCTTTTTACTGGGCTTGGCAATGCCTTCAAATTATTATTTGCAGGTGATATTGGAGGATTTCTAGCTGCTCTTATTGTTCCTGAACTTATTCAAGTTGTTGGTACCTTCTTTGTTATTTACTTTCTTATGCATTGGATTATTGTAAAGACAATTATCAAAGATCAAGAACATAGAAAAGCTGCAAATGGTATTGCTCTTGGTTTTGCTTTTATTGGAATAGTTCAAGACTCAATTTTTGGAATTATTTCAGGTTTATTTGGTAGTGGTTTCGTTATTATGTTTGTCGTGCTTATTGTATTCATACTTATTAATTTATTCACTATTGCTCGTACTTCAACTGCGAAGAATAGAGCAGATCTGAATCAAGAAATAGGTGGTTTGTATCAAAACCGTTCTCAAAAAATGCAAGCTATTTCAGGTTACAAAACGGCAAAGCACGATAAGAAAAAAGTAGGTCGTGATATTCGTCGAGAGAACAGGCTTTTGCGTCGTGAACGAAACAATATAAGTGCTGCACAGCGAGATATTGAAGGTACGTGGTGGCGTGGACTTATGGGTGATGATGGTTCCATTTCCGCTATAAAACATGCTGAAGAAGAAATTGAAGCGATGATTAAGACGGTTTCAAAAATTAATTCTCTTGGTAGTCAAGGCGCTACTGCAAAAAGAAAAGAACAATTATTCAAGGAATCGGCACAGCTTCCAGCACTTATTGGAAAGATTCAGAAAAAAGCAACACAAATTGAACAGTTATTAAGTGCAACGGAACACCTTGAACTGGATGAATTCCAAATTCAATCGGATGAAGTCAAAACTGAAGAACATATCAAAGGTATACTTAAGCAAAAACTTCAGGATGCTAATTTGCAAAGAAATAATGCTCCGGTAACAAACGCTGAGATTGGCCGAGAATTGAAAGATGACACGCGTCTTCAAGAATTAGCACAACATGCTCACCAAGATTTGGCACACAGGCAACAATTGCTTAAGAGTACTGAACAATTTGATATGGATGCGGTAAACCGTCTTCGAGGTATTCATTCTTTAGCTATTGCTGCTCAAAATGCTCTTTCTCAAGGTAATGGTCAATCTGCGCTTTCTAATCTTACTCAAGCCCTGCAACAGTTACGTGCAGTGCAACTTGATGAGGAACGTCTTGATGAATTGCTCAAAGCATGGGAAGTTCAAGAAAAGAATGCAGAAATACTTGATAATAAAATGAAACAATTGCTCAAAGACTTGTCGGATTCTTTGGAAGGCCAAACGGTTGCTATCAAAAATGCATCAAGTCATCCTACGAATAATTTCCAAACATCACGAAGACCCTGAGGTTTCCCATGGCAAGTGATGTTCCTGCAAAGAAGGGAAATAAGGGAGCAACAGGAATTCTCGTTGTTGTCGTCATTGCATTTCTTATAGGTATGTTTTATTATGTTCCTGATAGAGGGAATGATTTTGATAATTTGAGTAGTCTTGAGTCGTTAGATAATTTGTTCTTTTCTTTTCAAGCTTTAGCTTCCGGCGATACAGCTGGTTTTATTGATTACTTTCTTGCGGGCCTTCCTGTTATTGCATTATTTTTGATTATGTTTGGTATTCTTCACTATATTCTTTGGGGAGCACTCAAACCTATGTTTAAGAAGAAACGCTACGCGACAATTCTTGCCTTAGCTATTTCTTTGTATGCCTTTGTTGACCAGCGCATCTATGATTACTTACTCAATGCCAATGCCTTTATTGTGGGTTTTCTTGTGTTTTCAGTATTGATTATTTTCCTCTGGGGTCTTGGAAAACATGGCGGTAAATCAGTTGTTGATTCTCACCGTGATGCTCGTGAAGAACGTATAAAAGGTTTACCTGATAGAGAACGCGTTCGTGAATTAAAACGACAACTTCGCGAACAAGAAAAAAATTAATCCTTCCTTCTCAATTCTCTTCGTGCTAGAAACTCATTATCCTTATGTTAGAACTTGTTTCTGACGCCTGAAAATTATTTTTTAGTTTTCTCCGTGTTAGAAACTTGTACTGACGCCTGAAAATCAGCACCTAATTTTATTCGTGTTAGAACTTGTTCTGACATTTGAAAACTAATCAGTTTTCATGATTTTCCCGGTGGATAAGAACTGCACTTACTATCGCGCATCCAACAAAAAAGAATGCGAGGTCCCTGGATCCAAAGAGTAAAATGCAAAGTCCGATAAGAAGAAACCCTCCTGGAAAAAGAAGCCATGGTAGAGGGATATGGTGATGTTTTTTCTTCATAACTTATTTTACGGTGCGAATCTTTATATATCTTTTTAACGGCAATGGAGTATGGTCGTTCTCGGGGTAGATATTGGAGGTACTAAAGTTGCTGCAGCTGCAGTACTTGCTTCTGCACAGGTCAAACATAAAGTAGTACTAAAAACTCCTCGTGAAGGAACTGCAGACGAAGTTATCCAAGTAATTATTGATGCTTGCTCTCAGGTGCTGGCTAAAAGTAACTGTAGCGCTATTGCTGTGGCTCTTCCAGGATTCACTGAGAATGGTGCTATTGTTTTTGCTGGGCGAACTTTACGTATGCTTGTAGATACTAATTTGAAACGAGTACTTGAAAAGAAATTTTCTTTACCTGTTAGCGTCTTTAACGATGCTGATTGTTTTGCTGTCGCTGAACATTTGGCAAGTAACGCAACTCCTACGGAATTGACTCTTGGTGTCATTTGGGGAAGTGGTGTAGGTTTTGGTCTTGTACAAGGAAGCAAAAAAAATCTTATTTTTCCAGTTGGTTCTCGCATTGAACTCGGTCATCAACCGTTTGGAACACTTACTATAGAACAATGTGCTGGTGGAGCTTCACTTGAAAACCGTTATTTTCATATGACGGGAAAGAAAATAACATTAAAACAACTTTATACGATGAGAAAAAGCGATGTACTTGCAGGTCAGTTCATCGAACGTATGATTGAAGCTATGATTGTGTCACTTACTACAGCAATTCTGAGTTTTGCCCCTGATTATATTGTGCTGGGTGGAAGTGTAAGTAAACTTCCTGTACTCAAACACTTACAACGTGAAGTACAAAAGAAATTACCTGAAGGTATTTCTGCCCCTCC
>CAZHNR010000034.1:0-11217 GCA_964534065.1 uncultured Methanosarcinales archaeon | reverse complement strand
AGAAGGAAGTCGCATATCAAATCTTCCTGCGTATAATTCTTTATTCTCTGCACAAAGTTGTGCAATCCATTTTTCGAGTTCCGGAGTAATAAGATGTTGTTTGTTCACAAATAACGTTCCGTAGGTATGACTTGCTTGCACAAGTGTTGGGTAACGTTCTCCTTTTTTTGGTATGTGTTCCAAGCGTGTAGAATGGGTAAGTAAGGCTTTTTTGTTGTGATGTAATGAAGGGCTTTCTATAATAAGTTCTCGCACTGTTGATTTTCCATCGCCAAGAACATGAGGTATTATTTTTTGTGTAAGACCAACTACTCGTAAAGGTTTTCCAGGAACTTTTTGCACATTAATACCAAATTCGATAGGAAGGTCGGCGTATTCTTGCAGAATATATATTTGAGGAATCTTTTCGAGGAGCTGTTGCAGTGCCTTATCATTATGTATTTTTTGAATACCTATTCCAATAACTCCTCGTTCGGGTTTTGCAATAATTGGGAAGTCGAGTTTCTTTTCTTGCATAAATATTTTTGCACGTGCAAATTCTTTTTCGCTCTTGCCAGGTTGGAGCAAGTGTTGTTGCAGAAATTGTGATGTGTGCTGGAAGGGGAGAAGGATATCATATTTTGAAGAATAAGGGAGTACGCCTTCAGCGTACTGATTTACCTGCGAAAGATCGTAAGGACTAATGCGATATTTCAAACTGAATAAGATATACAGAGGAAAAATGATAGTTCCATATATTACTTTATAGTTCCAGTAGTGCCAGCGCATGAGCCAGTAAAAAATTCAAGGCTTTAAATTGCTTGTGCAAATCGTTTCTCTTCCATGTGCTGATGGATTTTTTCTGTCAGCTCTCGTACACTGTAGAGGTCCATTGGTTTGGTCAGTTGTAAGTGCTGTGCAAATTTTCCTGTTTCTGCATGGAGTTCTCGGGTATGTTTGCTAAATACACTCAAAAATGCCTCTTCGTTTTGTACATGTTTTTGAAGCTCAACACGAAAATGTTCTTCAAGAGTTACGAGATCTTTTACTGCATGTGCTGCTTCAATCATTGACTCTGCAGCTTGCTGTGCAGTACTAGAATGGATAAGATGCTGCTGTGCTGATCGAATATGCTTTCGAGCTCGTTTGATTTGTTTATTGAGTTGTTCCACGATTTTTGTTTCATGGACCTCTTCTTCGCGGTAGTTGTAAGTTCGTTTGTAGGCTGCGGTAAGCATTTCCATTTCTTCTCCTACAAGCTGGACTTCTTCTTCAAGAACGTGAATAATTTGATTGTTTTCAGACGTCATAATCGTATTCTAAGAAATTGTATTTATATTTCTTTCTTTTTAAGGCGTCCCGCAACTAAGCTTTGTAATTCCTGCACGTCTTTACATGCAGAAATCTCTTTGCTGGAAATAACAAGCATAAGCTGTTCATCATAGACTGCAGGTGTTTCTTTTACCTTTATCTTATTTTTATACGTGAATTCTATATCGTAATTCTTGATAAATGCTTTCCATTGTTTTTTCATGCTGGTAAGACCATAGGTTAACTTACACAGATTACATTCATAGGTATTTGGAGAAATTGCTTTATGTGCAGCGTCAGTAAGTTGATTGAACAATCCTGATTTTGCATTATAGACAAAATAATATTTCATGGTCTTTTTTTATAGTAGAGTCTATATAAATATTGAGGTGAAGTCCCAAAAAAATACAGTGTCCTAATAGAAAGCACTTTCCATGTGTATTTCCAAGGAGAGATAAATCTTCTTGCTGAAGTAACGATGTTTTTTTTACTCACCCCTATAGTTCCTCTTTTTTTCATTTCTTTACAAAAGATGACATCTTCCATGAGAGCAACATTAATTTTATTTTGGATTGCTCTCCAATCTTCTATACGTGCAAATTGGGCACGGTCACCAAGTAATTCTTTGTGCAGTGAAAATTTTATAGTCATAAGTAAAACAGATAATTTTGTCCATATGGTCTTTTGCGAGTAAGTAAGTGTAAAACCGCCTGCAACATGATCTTGTAAAACCGTATGTACTTCTTGTTGCCATTCTTTTGGCAACATGGTATCAGCATGCAAAACGATTACCGCATCTCCTGTTACTTTTTTCAAACCTTCAACAATGCCATAGCCTCGTCCTTTTTTATTCTTGATAATAAGCACTTGATGTGCATCAGGAACTTGTTTTGGTTCATCATAGCCTGCCAAGATAATAACTGAAATATTCATTATTGTTGCAAGTTGCACGCTGTCTTTTAAGTATTGTGAAGGGTAAGAATTATAAACGCTTCTTTCTAAAAGTACTGTATGAGGGATTTTAGTCGTTTCCGTGTTGATGAAGGAAGATTATATTTCGATACACAGTATGATTTAGGTTCAATTCTCAAAGAACCTTTTGGACCAGATATTAAACGCGATTGGGAAGAAGGTGCACTCGTACGTTTAGGTACAAGTAAAAACTTTTTTGGTCGACCTTTATATGGTCAAATCATAACTGATGCTGATTATTTCTCTCATGTAAAAAAACCTGCGCATGAAACGAGTTTATTTTCTTATATGAATTCTTTATTTATAAAATATTTTCTTCCTGAAGATACTTTTCCTTTTGTTGCTCCTTTTTCTGGGTTTGAACAACTACGCTTATCTGAGCAAGAAAAAGAAGAAAAACAAAAATATCCTAATACTGTGCACTATGAAGTATTTCCTCAATTTCTTAAACTTGATGGTACTGCTATTGGTTTATCTCACCCTATAGATATTTCTTATGAGCAAGAATTACTTATGCGTCAGTTAACAAAACCTTTGGAAGGATCTTTACGTAGTCGTTATGAGTATTACGTTCATGTTCTTGATGATTTTAAATAATGTGAAAATAGGGGTCAGTCTACTATTTGTTTTTTGTCTTCTTATAACTAAAGATTTATATATGCTCTAACGTAATTTTACCTACATGGCGATTGTGAATACCTTGGCTGAGGGTGGTGTCTCAAGCATTCTGTTGCAGGCGAAACCTCTTTTATTATATATTCTTGGTATCGTAGTGTATTCTTTAATTGTCTTTAAGTTGTACCGTTTTGTTGCTCACAGAGATATTTTAAAACTTGATTTACATACCTATGATCATGGCTTTCGAGGTTTTCTTGAGAAGCTCAAAAAGTTTTTGTATTATGTTATTGAGCATATATTCTTAGTACCTGTAATTATTTTTCTTTGGTTTGCCTTCCTTTCCTTATCATTATTTATGCTTGGAAGTAATAGTCCTGATCAAGTCTTGATTGTTTCAATGGCGCTTGTCGGCTCCATTCGTGTGACTTCCTACTTTAGCGAGGATCTTTCAAGGGACCTCTCAAAAATGCTTCCATTTGCCTTACTTGCTGTATTTATGGTAGACACCTCTTTATTGCAACCAGCAGAGATTGTTGATAGGCTGCAAATACTTCTTGGTTATCCTGCAGAAATCTTAAGTTACTTAGTGTTTGTCGTTATTATTGAGTTGGTCATGAGAATAATTTTTGAGTTTCTACGGGTGTTTTTCAAAGAGTTTATGCCAAGGAAGCTGTGATTCTGACGAAAAATATAAATAAGAGTCTAGGTGAATTTGGGTATGCGAACGTATTTTAATCCGGCTTCTTTAGTTGTTATTACTCTGTTTTTACTTCTTTCTTTCTCTTTTTTTCTTCCTGGACAACCCAGTATTACTGGTGAGGTGACTAGAGATGCATACGTGGCAGAATTTACAAGCGATACAAAAACTAGTGCTCAGATTCCAGCAACTATCCAGGAAACTCGTTCGCTTGCAAAAGCAAATGATTACCGCGTATTAGGTGAAAATGAATTCGCGGTGGTAATGATTGATACGCCTGAGACTCGTCCACTCTCACAAAGTCCTGAACCTGCTCCTTTAGATATTGAGTTTCAGACCTTTAAGATGTATTTAGAGGACGGCACGCCTGTTACTATTGAAGCTACAGCTGCAACAGAAATTATGTTGATAGAATCATCAGAAAATGAACAGTTCTTGGGCGGAGAATCTGTAAGAATTTATCAAAGAGACAGCGATGCCGTAATTAGAGGGGAAGCTCTCAGACCTGATACTTTGGTTTCTACTAATAATTTTCGCTCACGAGCTTTGGAAGCAAAAGCGAAGCAGAAAGGTAAAGTACCAGTAATTATTACTTATACTCCTGCATCTTTCTCGGAAGCGAGTGTACAACGGCGAGCTAGACTTTCTGATGATTTGAGTGTGCAAAGCAGACTCAAGCAAGAGATTGCGCCTGTTCGCGCAGTAGCAGCAGAGCTTACTGCAGCAGATATTGATCGTCTGAGAAAGAATCCTCGCGTACAAAGTATAGCCTACGATTGGCCTGTTCAGGTAGAGCTTGATGAGAGTGCATCCTATATTGGTGCAAGCAATCAGTGGAGTAAGATTACGCCTGAAGGTTCTTTGCTCACAGGAGAAGGTGTTATTATTGCAATAATTGATACAGGTGTTGACTATACGCATCCTGATTTAGGTGGATGTTTTGGTTCGAATTGTAAGGTTATTGGAGGCTGGGATTTTGTTAATAATGATGCTGATCCTATGGATGATCATGGCCATGGTACGCATGTGGCAGCTACTGCTGCTGGAGATGGCGTCCTTAAAGGTATTGCACCCGGAGCAAAAATTCTCGCATATAAGACATTGAGTGCTGCAGGATCAGGTCTTACTTCTGATACTGCATTAGCTATAGAAGCTGCTGTTAATGCAGGTGCAGATATTATTAGTATGAGTCTTGGTTCTCCCGCTTCTTCTTCATTAGGAGTATCAGGTCTAGCAAGTGAATATGCAATTCAGGAAGGAGTTGTAGTCATATCTTCAGCTGGTAACTCTGGTCCGAGCGCTGGTACTGTCGGTTCTCCAGCTAATGCTCCTTCTGCTATTGCGGTAGCTGCAGGTTGTGAGCCGCATCCTGATTCAGTGCGTTGTATTGGAGGCGATTATATTGCAAAATTCAGTTCTCGTGGCCCGACGTTTGTTGACGGAATTGATGTACAGAAACCTGATATTACTGCTCCTGGTGTTAATATTTGTGCAGCGCGACTTGGCAGTTATGGTTCAAGTACTTGTATTGATGACAATCATATCAGAATTTCCGGAACAAGTATGGCTGCTCCTCATATAGCTGGAGCTGCAGCATTAATGCGTCAGAGATAAAGGAATTGATGAAAATTACAGCCACTGATGTGGGAATGTCTTACTCGGATATGGGTGCTGGTGTTGTAAACCTCGATGCAGCAATTCCTCCTATGGACTTTAGTATTAATCCTTATAATTTACGAGTGACTTCAGATCCTACTACAAGATATACTGAAGAGGTTTTGAGCTTTACGATTACTTCGCGTGAAGAAACGTTTACTGATATTATATTTGTTCCAAGAAACATACCGGGAGTTACTACGAGTATTATTCAGGCTCCAAACAGCATTTCTCCTTCTGGTTCAGGTAGTGTAGAATTGGAAGTAACCATTGATAATGATAATATTGCATCTTTTGGCTCTCAGTTGCTCTTTGTTGATGTGATGCAGAATGGAGAATTGCTTAGCAGTCTGCCTCTTACAATTGATGTTCTTCCGACTTGGAAACTTGATGTACTGTCTTTAGACTTCGGTGTAAATTCTCCTGATGAACTTGTATGGGAATCGCCTGTCAGAACAGTTACTATTACCAATCATAGAAAAGATATTGCTGTAACTTTGCATCCTGAGATTTCAGGATTTGCATCAGGTATTGGTCTTGAAGCATCTCCCATTACTATTCTTCCTGAAGAAAGTAAAAATGTACAATTACAATTAACTGCAGATAATACAAATCTTGAAAACTCTATTTACACTGGTTTTATTTCAATTGAGAGCGGTGAGCTTGTTTTGGATATTCCTGCTCGTTTCACCAAGTACTATGTGCTTCGTATGGTGGATAGCAGTGAATCGCATAAAACTAGTATACAAGTCTATAATCCTGTTGCTGATGCACAGTATTCTGTCTTTCCTCCAACGGATAGTCAGGAGTTATTCGTTCCAGCAATCAATCAACACTACGATATTTTTATTGATTTTGCCGATACCTTATCATATGCTGATGGTAATTGGAAACGTGTTGACAGGAAACTTATCATTGAAGATGTGTATCTGGATTCTGCCGAAACGATAGTGGAATATAGTATTGATGATGCAGTAAATAAAGTGCAGCTTAAGTATAACACTCCTCATGGTCAGGTGATTGACCCAACTATTATTGTTAGTGCACTTCGTGGTGAAGGCTTAACATACACTGCAACTATTCTTGATTGGGGACAGACTGATTACACGGAAATGTATATGAATGATTTTTCTGCTGATGTTGATTTTCATTATGGTATGCATAGTTATGAGACGGTAGGCAAGGTGAGAAAAACTGTACTCAACTCTCTAGCTATTACTAATGGTTTGTTTAATGATTACATTGTAAATGTACAGCCTCAAGATTTTAGAAAAAGAACATATACTTATGAACTGCAGACAGAACCTGTAGTTACCAATGTATATTTAGAGGCAAATGGAGCTGCATTTACTCTTTCTTCTGAACCTCGAGAGGCTCCTTTTACTGAAGAATATTATTCTAATGCTGACCCTGAAAGTATTTTTACCACTGCGTATGAGTTTGATACTAATGAGCAGGCATGCGAATCCTTGCCTTGTTATACGCAGACACGAACGGGTTCAATTGAAGCGGGAACTGAAGAGTTTGCGTCATATTGGAATAATCCTACTTCTCTGGAAGTTCCTGAAAATACAATTATAGGTTTAGGTCCTGCATGGTGGGCTGGTACATTTAGAGTTTCAGAACAAGATGCATCCACTCAGTATTATGTGTTTCAAGACTATTATGATAGAGGGGGCATTGTACGTTACCAAGGTCATCAGTATAAACCTCGAGGTGCTATGAATTATATTACTACACCTATCGAGCCAAGTGGCCAGCAAATGCTTAGTCCTTTGTCATCCCAAAAAGGATATCCTGGACACATTACTCTGCTCAGTCAAAGTAGACCGAAAGGATTGTTTGAAGTAACTTCTGATTTTACTTATTATACCTCGAAAGGTTTGGCTCAAAATGCTTATGTGCGTATGCGCTATGATTCAAGGAATACAGTTATGTCTCCGCCAAGAATAGTTACTATGGAGTTCCAATCTGATCAGCAAGCAAGCGAATATTATTTAACTGAATCACAAAATACTTGGAGTTTTACTTTAGATCCAATAGATGGTACTCTAGATTCAATTCAAGCATTCTATAGTTTGGACGATGAAAACTATGTTCCTCTATCTCTTTCACGCAGTGGAAATACTGCAAATTTAATATTGCCTCTATTTTCTGTTTCTGATGAATTGTGGTTGCGCTTGTACGGTGAGGATTCTGCAGGTAACTTTATTGAATACAGTTTTAGCATGCCTGTGAGTGGTGCAAATTTTGTTGAGGTTCCTCTCATAGTAAATGGATTAGGTTCAATTGAAACAGGCTCAGTTTCTTGTAGCGCTGATTGCATTTCATCATTTTTGGATGGTGAGATTATCTATTTAACTGCGGTTGCTCAAGAAGGTCATGAATTTGTTGGTTGGTCTGGTTCATGCTCTGGGAACGATACATGCATGGTACAAATTGAGCCAGGAATTGTTATTGAAGCAAACTTCCAAGAAATAAGCTATGTATATCACAATCTTAATGTCACAGCAAATGGTCCTGGAAATGTATTAGTAAACGGTGAGGCTTGTCAAGATAATTGCATCTTTGAGATTTTAGATGGTGAGCTTGCGACGTTATCTGTATCATATACTAACACAGTAAATTTTAATGGTTGGTCTGGTGCTTGTACTGGAATAAATTCTTGTTCTATAATTATGAGTGAAGATAAATCTGTAACTGCTGATTTTGCAAATGCCAATGAAACAGTAACGCTTACTGTGCAACGAGAAGGTCAAGGAACTGTAACTGCTGGTGGATATGTTTGCAATGAAGATTTCTGTCAATTTGAAGTTACAATCGGTACTAGTTTTCCACTTGAAGCAAACGCTGCTAGTGGTTGGTCTTTTGCAGGTTTTGATCCAGCATGCCAATCATCACGAAGTTGCATCATTCACATGACAGAAGATAAGGAAGTCACAGCAACTTTTTTGTCTGAAAATGTGCAAGATGTTACGTTGTCTGTTCAAGTTAATGGTCCTGGAAAAGTTACGAATGGAGTGACTACGTGTAGTGATGCATGTGATTACATCTTACCTCCAGGTACGGCTCTTGCTGCAACGGCTCTAGCTGATGAGGGAGCTAACTTTGTTTCTTGGGAAGGATTGTGTTCTGGTCAAGGCTCCTGCAGTTTCACTGTGAACGAGGATGCACTCCTTGTTGTAAATTTCGAAGAGACTGTAGTAGAAACGGTAACTCTCTCCATAGCTCTGGAAGGAGAAGGTAGTGTTGTAGGTCCTGGCTTTGTCTGTATGCAAACTACATGTCAGCAAGAGATACCTCTTGGACAAACTATTGAATTACAGGCAGAAGGTCAAGGAACAACAAGCTTTGCACAGTGGTCTGGTGCGTGTTCAGGATTTAGTAGTTCTTGTGTTCTTCAAATGAATCAGGACAGATCCCTTACTGCTGTTTTTGAAAATGTGGATGAACCGTCAAACCTGAATGCTCAACGAGATTCACTTACATCGATTCTTCTTAGCTGGGAAGGTCCAGATGCAACATACACGGTGCAACGAGACATTGGTAATTGGCAAACTATTGCTATTACGACAGAGAAAGAGTTCCTTGATATGAATTTAGAGACGAATACTTTTTATGAGTATAGGGTGCGCGCAGGAACAGGTGCTGCAAGTTCAGAATGGATGTATGCGCAGGGACAAACTTGTTATGTTAATCCTCGCTCAGGATATGAAGTTTGTTAATTTAGTATAAAATAAAAAAAATAAAAAATAAAAATCTCTAAAGAAAGAGATCATCAAAGCGTTGTTTTGGTCGTGGCTCATCAGCTGCAATGCCAACAGGACAGATAACGACTGGTCTAAATTGCTCTGGCAATCCAAGAATTTCATGATATGCTTTTGCGTCAAATCCTTCCATAGGACAAGAGTCAAATCCTAAGGCTTTCGCTCCAAGCATTGCATGCGCTAAAGCAATATAGGTTTGCTTGGCAGCCCAGGTATGTATTGCTTCTTTGTCCATGCTTTGGAGGAATCCTTGAATCATACCTGCAAACATTTCAATTTTCTCTGTAGGAGTTTCATGCTTTGCGAGTAATTCTTTATACTCTTCAAGTCGTGTTTCAACATCAAGGTTGGTACAGAAAACAAGCAGATGACTGCAAGTAGTAATTTGCGGTTGGTTCCAGCTTGCAGGAAGAAGTTTTTCTTTCGTCTCTTTGTCAGAAACGATTTTGACTTTGAATGCTTGTAATCCAAATGATGTAGGGGCAAGCTTGATCATTTCCTTTAGTTGACTGAGCTGTTCTTCAGAGATAGATTCTCCTGTGAAGAGCTTCGTAGCGTAACGTGTTTGCATAATAGTTTTTATATCCATTATGTTTGTGTCAGTTAAACGCTTTATATATTTTAAGTAAATTCATAAATCAAGAAGTATTTCTCTTATCATGACAAAGCAATCAGAATTGAAACGAGCACGTGAAGAAATGCATCAGTTCCTTAGCGGTACCTATACCTTTGAAAATGGTGTATTCAAACGAGATGATTTTGATGTATTTGCTTGGTCAAGACCTAAGGAAGCTAAAGATCAACTAGGCGTATCCTTTCGAAACCATCCTAGTGAACTTGATAACGATTGGCGAGAGCAAAAAGCATACTTTGAGGCAGTTGTCGACCATGTAGTTCGTACTAATAACAATCACCGTATTCCTGCTTTTGTTTTTTTGCACACCAGAACAGATTACGAACAAAAAGCTCTTGAGGACCGGGTTCGCTCTCCAGTAAATCGTATAGGGGGAAATAAGCAAGTGCTTGGAACTTCTTATCAGACGAATCCTTTCAATGATATTCGCAAGCTTGACAAACATGAAGTTGCTGTTTGGGGTCTGGGTAAACATGCAGGTATCGAACCTGATTATGTGAAGTATAAAGGTCTCTATCTTTCAGAGTTAACGCATTTCAATGTGAAGAAAGGTGCATTGCAAACAGCAATGTATAAGAATGTGTTTTCAGAGACTCCGTATCGTCGTTTAGAAGTTTGTCCAACTTGTTCAAATACTAAGGAGACGCACGGAGCATGTAAAAAAAATAGTCTGCCGTATAAGAAAAGTATTATTGAGCGCTCACAAGAAAGAAGCTACAAATACTTACATATTGTGTATGAGCAAGCGTCATTGATTCCTCAGGCAGTAGAACTGGATAGAACTGTTTTGGAAAACTGGTCTGCTGTTCCTCTTGAAAAAGAGGTATATAAAATTGGCTTGTTTCACTAAGAAGCTTCGTTTTGTTCTTTGATCTCATTGACGACTTTCACAAAATATTCTTTTTGTTTATCGGTTAAGGATCCATACCTAAAATAATTGAGTTTAATATTTCGTAGAAAATTGCTTTTTTTGTAGTATGCTTCAGGAATTGCAAAGAACTCTTTCATCTCAGTATCTTCGATAGGTTGATGTAACTCGTCCTTTTGGCAATCGTAGCAGATAAGAAACTCCTTTCGGTTCGTCGTAAGTACATAGTTTTTTTTGCACTTCATACATTTTTCTTTATATTGCACTCTAGCCATAAATATATGGTTTATTTGTTTTTATTTAAATTCACCTATTTGCTCTACAGAATTTTTATAAAGATTGAGATAAATTTTTTGGTATGCAGAAAAAATTAAACTGGAAAGGCATGTTGTTTATTATTCTCAATCATCTTATTGTGCTCATTGGCTTGCCCTTGTATCTTATTTCCCATTCTCCAAGTCCATTACTTTGGATTATTGCTCTTGTATCATTTGGATTAGCAGGAGTAAGTGTAACTGTGCTGTATCATAGAATGTATGCACACAAGGCTTTTGCTTTGAAAAATAAATTCGTAGAAGCTACACTTCTTTTTTTCGCAACACTGGCGACGCAAGGAAGTGCTATTTTTTGGTCTTCCTATCATCGAAGACACCATAGTAGAATGGATACTGATGAGGATCCTTACTCTGTCAAGCATGGTTTTTGGCACGCACAT
>CAZHNR010000033.1:0-12170 GCA_964534065.1 uncultured Methanosarcinales archaeon | reverse complement strand
AAGGTTTGTCAAAGTCAAGAATAACATTGCCAAGTTTGTATTGTACTCTACGTTTTGAATATGAACGATATACTTGATAACCAAGTGCTTCCAGCAATTTTTTAGCCTCGGCAAAATCACTCACTTTGATTTCAGTTTCCTCAGCTTCTTTGACATTTGCGTTGAGAATTTTGCGTTTATGAGTAATAAATGCTTGCTTACCAATCGTACGTAAACGAAGATGCTGCTTATTCTCTACAAAAAAAGAATCTTTATCAAAAAAATATGTTTCCACAGTTTCGTCAAACACTTTCTTACCACCGAGTTCCAGAATGCGTGGCTCAAGATCAGCATGAGAAGTTTCAAGAATTTTAACTTCAATTTCTTTCATCAATATATCGAAAGAGTAAGAGTATTTAATAATTTAGAAAAAACGCCATGACCCGGATTTATAGTGTCAACAAAGTTGACGGACAAATCAGACTCTTAGTCGCAATTTTTCTAGAGAAAAATGGCGCCATGACCCGGATTTGAACCGGGAATCCCAAAGGGACCGGTTTTCAAGACCGGCGCAATACCAGATTATGCGATCATGGCAAAATGAAAATGAGCTATGATTGCCTGCCAGGGAAGATTTCTCTTACCGCTGTATGCGATCATGACAAAATGAATACTCTAAGAACTAGAAACTGATTTAAAAACTTAACTAGTGCCAAAACATTAATATAGTCACCAGCATTCTGCTCAGAATGGCTTCAGGAGAACAAAGCATACAATTACTACAAGTAGATGCAGCGTATTATCTGAAAGCAAGAAATCCTTCTATAGAAAGAGAATTACCTTTAGAATACACTGATTATTGGAACCTTGACAGAGCGCACACCGCACTGTTTAGTTTCGAAGGTAGCATGGAAACAAGCCTCCAATCCTCACTGTACGAATTCCCTCATGATTTTCGTAAAGAATACCCGGATCGAATCAAAAGGCAAAACATTTTCTCCCAAGTGATAGGTCTGAAACCATATACATCGGTGACAGGACAACTCCCATCTCAAATGAAAATCTCAAATGATGTTTTTCGAGTTATTGAAAAAAATAACCTACTGCAAAGAACAACTATACTTACCTACCATATGCAACCAAGACAAACATCAAATCTTAGTAAAGAATATATTCTTGTTCCTAGAAGCAAAAAAAAGTTTTATAGCTCAGAAAGAAATCTTATCAAATCATTTTTTGAAAACTAACGCAATAAAATACTTCTAATCAATTCATAGGTTTCACGGTGTTCGTTTGGATTCAGAAAGCGCGTATGTAAATTACTATTCAAGCTATCTGTACATTCTCCTTCAACAACATAATTTGTCGTGTACGGTAAAGGAACATTTCTTGCAAGTACAATACCATCTCCGTCTTCTCCTTCCATATCACAACCAATTGCACGAATAGTGTAGCCATCAATAGTTTCAAACGCATTCTGTGGAGTGTTCAAACGCTTCAAAAAAATACTGTCTGCATCCATGTCTTCGCATTCTCGGCTCGCGCCAGTAAGAGAACACAGACGATTCACTCGCCCCTCAACACCATAATTAGGCGTGCCTACCATCACAAATTTGTTAACACTATCCTCACCAAAAAGAGCAATATATTCTCGAGTAACAAGACCACCCATAGAATGAGCTACAATATCAACCTTGTCTTTTCCCGTGCGAAACTTAATAGTGTCTATTAAGTCTTTGAGACGGATTGCATAATTTTCTATTTTATCTGTCTTTTGACTTCGTACTTGATACGTACCGACATCAACGTAGGTAATCAAATAATAACTAATACGAATACTTATAGGTGCGTCAACACGTCCCCAATCTCCGGCAGGTATTGAAAAGGCAGAATCAGTACCAAGTTGTCCTGCATTCACATACCCTTCCTCTTCAAGAAGTCGCTGAATTACACCAAAAGCAGAGTGACTCTCTTCAGGAGAATTCGCTTCACTTAAAGCGTGACCATGCACAAAAATAACTGGATAGGTATCCTCGCAAGTACTGTCTGTGCAACAGGCAGTACAGTCACCATCATAACAACAAATAGGTTCATGCATGTCAAGCGTTACTTGTGCAGACTCAAGGAGTTGGAGTTCAGGAAACTCGAAAGGCGTAAACATAGATATGTTCACTATTACATCTGATGCATTACAAAAAGGAACAATGATTTCAGGCACGGCCAACACAGGCGATAACTGAGCAAGCGTTAAATTTGAAAATGTATAATTTGTTCCATTTACCTCAACATCATACACAGACCAATTCACAGTTCCGGAAAGAACATCAAGAGATAAAGAGTCAAAAAAGGATGAAGAAAAAGGATAGTTGGCTCGTTGCGTAGCTACTTGCGCAGCGCGTGCTTGTACAAAAATATTTTCTTGCTCAATCGATTGACAAGACAATGCAAGCGGTACTGTACGATTTATTGCAAACGCGTCATATATTTCTTGCTGTGCTATAAGCGTTGTATTAAGTATTGCTTCTCTGGATGTCTGCTGGAAACGAGCTTGTTCTTGTACCTCAAGATATAAATTTTGCAAAGCAGCTACTTCATTAATAAAAGCAAGATACCCCGTCTCAGAATTGAAAGTTGCATTCTCGTATTCATTCGCAGTTTCATTCAGTGCAATAAGAAAAGCATCAAAAGTTGATGCGTAGTTTGTTTGTGCAAATAGAGTGGCCTGAGCAGATAACGTCGTTGCATTCGTTAAGTTTTGCAGTTGCAAAGAAGCAGCTTCAACATCAGCAAGTAATGTCGTGAGACGAAGAACTTCTTCTTGTACTTCTAACTCCAAATTTTGAAGCGAGGCATTAAACTCAGGAGTAAATTCTTGTTGCAAGCTGGAGAATAATTGGGCTTCCCATAATTCTTCAAGAGGGAGAATGAGAGAAGCTATTGTTGCTGATAGTTGGTTGGCTGAGGTATTTACTCCCAATACAGACGCAATATCTTTTGCATAGTTTAATTGAGCTTCAAGTTCTGCCGTACGAGAAAGTACTGCAATTAACTCTTGTTCAGTTTGTTCTTTTGCCACTTGCTCTTCAGGAGGTAGCTCGTAATTCACCGTTATTAATGAAGATTTAAAATAATTTTTTTCAGTAGTAGAACAAAAATTAGACTTAATATTATGACAGACTACTTGATAACTATAGATGTGTTGACCTTCACCAACTTCATCAATTGATAAGTCATAGCTTGAAGTTACTTCATGTTGTCTAGTTGTTCTTGAATCTAAAGTTTCACCAGTACTAATATCAATAAACTCATGATCACAAGTAAAACTGCAAACACTTGGATTATCAACACGCAAAGTAAAATTCACTTGTGCCGAATCAGTGTAAGGGACCGTAAAAGAATCTTCAGCTGGAACAAGATCCAAGTCCATTTCTTCCTCCAAAATAAACTTTACTTGAAGGCCCAGAGTGAAATATCCAATCACTAGCAGTATAAGCACAGCACTCAAAATAATAAGAAGCTTCTTCTGTTTCTTGAGTGTATCTTTCAAGAGAAGTTTACTGCGTTTTGCTTGTGACATACTTTTCTTACAGCGAATCATGTATATAAAAGCTTCTTAATAAAACATATAAACGATATACCACCATTCGTAAATGTGAATGCATTACAGAAAAAAATATTTTCCTACTATGAAAAAGAAGGAAGAGATCTTCCGTGGAGACATACGACAAATCGATATTATATTCTTGTTTCTGAACTCATGCTCCAACAAACACAAGTGAGCCGAGTTATCGAGAAATACGTGGCATGGATAGAACGATTTCCAACTGTGCAGAGCCTCGCCAAAGCACCACTCAAAGAAGTCCTTGCTCTTTGGAGCGGATTAGGATATAATAGCCGAGCAAAACGCCTACAAGATACTGCAAAAATACTTATGGAAAAATATAATGGCAAGGTACCAAGTACAGCAGAAGAACTTATTACACTCCCTGGCATTGGACCCTACACTTCACGAAGCGTACTTATCTTTGCAGATAACCAAGATCTCGCAACAGTTGATACAAACATACGACGCATTCTCATTCATGAACTCCAACTCCCTGAAACAATCAGTGATAAAGAACTATTCGCTCATGCACAAAAACTCTTACCAAAAGGAAGATCAAGAGATTGGCACAATGCACTTATGGATTATGGAGCTACACATTTGAGTGCAAGAAAGACAGGCATACAAGCAAAAACAAAACAATCAACATTCAAAAACTCCCGTCGTTATTACCGTGGGCAAATTCTGAAGATACTCACACAAAAAGAAAATATTACCCTTAAAAGATTGCAAGAACTCTACACCGATTGCCCGCATGATTTCGATACGATTCTTGCAGAAATGCTTGCTGAAGGTCTTCTTAAAAAAAAGAGAGCACACTACAGTATTGCGTAATCACAAGCTATATAATTCTCCCTTCCCTTCTTTTAGTATGACAGAGCGTTTACAACTTATCATCGAGGAATTCAAAGCTCTTCCGGAAGAGAAATACGAACTCCTTGTAGAGTACGGCAAAAAACTTCCACCCTATCCTGAAGAGTTCAAAACAAACGAGCATTTAGTTCCTGGATGTATTTCTGTCGTGTATATCGCAAGTGAAATTCGTGATGGACGCGTCCACTTTAAAGGATACGCAGACTCCCTTCTTGTCAAAGGCCTCGTGGCTATTCTTGTGCTTGGACTTGAAGACATGCATGTCAAAGATTTTTTGGACATGGATGCATCATTTCTCCTTCAGTTCGGATTGAATGATTCACTTACCCCAAGTCGAGCAAACGCTAGTCTTAATATTTTCAAACTCATGCAGCGACAAATTGCTGCACAGATGCAATGAAGTATTCGAAAGGAGCTAAAAAAGAACCTGACAAAACTATTTTTGCAAAAGGAGTGCAAGCTAAAAAAACGTTTTCAGGATATTCACCAAATGTCTTTGTAGGAAGCTTTGGATATCCATTCATTTCTCTTGGCGCACTCAGCAGTGAAGATAAACGTGCTATTGATACACCAAGCGAATTTAGAAACAGCAAGGTGGAGGAAGTAGTAGCACATCGTCAACAATTTGTGAACTCTAAACTTTCCATGCATGTCAAGAACGCTACCGGAAGATTTGTTGAACAATTACAAGACATAGCTAAAAGTTCATTAGCACTCGATAGTGAAGTTGATTTGGTCAAGGCTCCAAGTAATTCTATACAGTTTCATCAAAAATCCATGCCGCACGGCCCAAGTGCAACGCTCAAAAAACTTGAACTCACCACAAATGCAAAAGTCAAGCGAAAAGTAGAGAGCATTACCTCTGACACTGATGTTAAAGCTACTGATGCTATTCGCGAGCTAGGAAATGCAGCTATTGAAGAACATCAACTCACAAAATTACTGAGTGCAGGAACATTAGGACAAAAAAGAAAACTCGTTCCTACAAAATGGTCCATCACTGCAGTTGATGATATGCGCAGTAAGCAATTGCTTGAAGAACTTGAAAGTGCTGAAGATATTCATCCACATCATGTCCAAGCCACATTTATGGGAAACACCTTTTTTCTCATCTTTCTTCCAGGCGCATGGAGCTTTGAACTGCTTGAAATCACCTTCCCAAATACCATCTACAATTCCTCCTCAGAATTTCTTCTCAGTCACGATTATGAATATCCTCAAGGCAGAAAAAGCTATGTCCAAGAAACTGCAGGAGCATATTACGCCACTCGTTTGGCAGTACTTGAATACCTGAAAAAGTACCACAAGCAAGGAAAAGTTATTTGTCTTCGCACCATCACTCCAGCATACACTGCACCCTTAGGAGTTTGGGTTGTTCGAGAAGGTGTACGCATGGCATTACAAGCAGAAGGTAAGGAAGTTAGCAAAGTCAAAGCAAGCATTAGCTCATTTCTTACAAAACAAGATACTCGCATTGATGCAAAAATAATTCTCGCTCATTTGCAGTTACTTAAAGAAACACAATTACGTCTGCAAGAATTTTAGGAATCTATTTCTTCGTCCCAGTGCATAATAACAAGTTCCACAGGTAAAGAGCCTGAATCTCTATCATAACGTACTCGATGGACACGCGTAACTAAATTAAGAATTGCATCATCAGAACCTATCTGATTACAGGAGGCTGTTAACACAAAATCATCGGTTGATTGCACAGGACCCATACATGCATTGAAATAATATGTAGTTGCCATGCAGGAATCCTCATCAAAGAAAGGTTCACCTAATACTACTTGATCGCCCTCTTCATAGAGACCAGAAGCAAGCGCACTCACAATGTCTGATTGCGTATAACCATTATTTGCTCCATAGGCTGGACAAGCATCCACGCCAAAACAAGTTGGATCACAAAATGATGAACCTTCCCGTGTACAATCAGCTTCACACAATGCAGGATTAAGAATCAAATCATCACCGGACAATAAGGTATTTGCCCCGTAACAAGTGCCCGTACGTTGTACTGCGCCAGCAGGTACATAGAGCTGTGCCGTATATACTTCAGAAGGGTCAACAGGATCCGTATAACTTGCCACAATAGTGAATGCAGTTCCTGTAATTACAGAGAAAGATAGTTCATCTCCACTTACCGTTACCGGGACTGGACCATTGAATTCAGTAAACTCATCAACATCATAACTTAAAGAAATCTGTACACCATCACTTGCGCTTACGATAGTTCCTGAAATATTAAGTGAAACAGAAAGCGTCACACAACCTGAACAGTCAGGATCTGGAGCTTGCGCACAGACACCTACTGAGGCTACCGTGCCATCATAGAAATCAGCTGGACAAACACCGTCAGCTCGGCCACAAGGATAGCAATGATTACAAATATCTACAGCACCCCGGCCATCAGAAGAATCAGGAGGCCCAAATGCACCAGGAACCAAGGATGTTTCGAATTCATCGAGTTCACTACACGCATACGGAATAAGTTCACCATCAGGATAATTATTCACTGAAGCAGCGAAGACCGTAGTCATAAGTACAAAGAAAAACACCGCACCTGCTAGCAACACTCGATTCATATGTCCCAACCTGAGCAAATGGTATTTATAAATATTTCCTACTGAAAGCAAGTGAAAGGTTTATAAATCGTAAAGAACTTGTTATCTCTACAATCCATAAGGAGATAGCATTATGACAAAATTCGCATTACGAGTTAAACGATACTTTTCGCCACAACGAGGACGAGGAAGAAGTTTTCGACCAAAAACCTTCAAAACAGAAGAACGTGCAAAGGCATGGGCTAAGGAACAAGGTTTTGAAAACTATACCTTAGAAAACCTCAAAAGTCCGGAAAGTAAAGACAAAAAAATTCGAGTAGTAGTAGAAATTTAGACATGGCGGAAAACGAGCTTCGAAAAATATTCTTAGCAGGGCTGTTCACAGTTCTTCCAATAATTGTTCTTCTCGCTCTTTTCGCATGGATGTACCGCGTACTCAAAAACATTTTTTCACCTGTCTTAACTATTGTTGGCCTCCAACAAAATATTTTTTTTCTTATCCTTCTTATCTGTTTCTCAATACTTCTTATTCTTCTCACAGGCGTACTCGTACGAACCAAAACAGGAAAAGCAAGTGTACATCTTGTTGAAATATGGATGCTCAATCTTATTCCTGGCTATAAACAAGTAAAGAAAGTCACCAACTCATTTCGAGGAGAAGACATACGAAAAAACGCATCACGTGTCGTCCTTGTTGATATCTTTCAAAATGGCACCTATATGACTTGTTTTGTTACCGACGAACCAACTGAAGGCATCACGACCGTATTTGCACCGTCAGGACCAAACCCTACTTCAGGATTTATTTATCATGTGCAAAACAAATTTGTTATCCCTTCCACTGCGACGCCTCAAGACGCTTTTGAGAGTATCATCTCTTTAGGAAAACATTCTCATGTAATGTTTGGCGAAAAATTTACGAAAAAAAAGAAGTAAAAGTTTTTATAGCCTAAGCATTCATCATCTTCCATGGGATTATTCGATAACGTTCTCCAGGCAGATCAAAGTCTTATTCGCTACGAAGAAGCACTTGATTATGAATTCATGCCAAAAGTTCTTAAGCACCGTGAAAACGAACAGCAATACGTCGCTACAGCAATGAAACCTTTATTCGCGGGGCGAAGCGGAAAAAATGTACTTATTCATGGTCCGCCAGGTATCGGAAAAACCTTAGCTGTGCGTCATGTTATGCAGGAACTTGAAGAACAAACTGATGATATCACCACAGTGTTTGTCAATTGCTGGCAATACAATACCTCCTACAAAATCTTTGTGGAAATTTGTGAACAACTCGGCTACAAATTCACACAAAATAAAAAAACAACTGAACTACAAAAAGTAGCACTTAGATTGTTAAACGAACAACCTGTCGTACTCGTATTTGATGAAGTTGACAAAGCAGAAGATAAAGACTTTTTGTACGTGCTTGTTGAAGGAGTGTATCACAAATCAATTCTTCTCATAACCAACTACAAATCATTACTCTTTGAAGTTGATGAACGTATTCGAAGCAGACTCACGCCCGAACTCTTGGAATTCAAAGAATACTCACTTGCAGAAATAAAAAATATTTTACAAGAACGTGTTGAGCTTGGTTTTGTACCTCATTGTTTCTCACCGGAAGCTCTTGAAGAAGTAGCTGTACGAACGAACGCTATCAAAGACATACGAAGCGGATTATTTCTTCTAAAAACCAGCGGTCTTCGCGCAGAAGAACAATCGAAAAAAACCATCGGTATCGATGAAGTGAGATATGCAATCACCCAACTTGATGAATTTAGCGCAAAACAAACCGATGAACTTGACGAAGACCTCCAATTTATTCTTAACATTGTCAAAGAAGAAAGCGGTAAAAAAATAGGAGATATGTTTAAAGCCTATGAAACCATCGGCGGAAAAGCAAGTTACAAAACATTCCAACGAAAAATTAACAAACTTCAAGAAGGACGATTCATCAAAGTAACCAAACAAACAGGCGCAGGTGGAAACACCACCATTATCGAGAAAAAAATTACGGATTTTTAAAAACTCAATCTGAGGCAAAAGGGATTATTTCACCCGTTGAACTTTTTAGTGTTCCAAAATAGCCACTTTTTGTGAAATGTATTTCTCCAGTTATCGTTTCTCCAGCAAGTACTCGAGGAACAAAATATTTATCTGCAGGCCACATTTTTCCATAAGGAAGTTCTTGGAGAGGAAAATATTGCGGTTGCATTTCTCTTGTTTCCACAGGTGTTCCTATAAATTTCTCAACAATAAATATGTGCACTTGCTGGTTCCATTTCGGCGTATGTGTAAAATAAAAATCAATAACTCCGAAAGCATGCAAGTCTTTAACTGAGGCAATTAATGCACTTTCTTCTTCAAGCTCCCGAACGGCAGCAACTTCAACAGTTTCATTTACTTCAACTTTTCCACCAAAACCGTTCCACCATCCTTTTCCAAGAGAAGTCTTTTTCATCCCCAAAAGTACGTTACCATCGCGCACAGGAAATACAAGCGTCATAAGTTGATTTTTAGGATGATGCATGTTTTTTTTCAAGGAGAGAACTATAAAAGGATTTTGCAAAGAGTTTATAAAACCAAGAATGCGAAATGAAAGCATGACACAAGTAGCAATCGTAGGAGCAAGTTTTGCAGGACTTCGCGCATACGCACATCTTAAAAAGAAAGGTCCAAAAGATCTCAACATCCTCCTTATCGATAGAGAACCGGTCGCAACCTATATTCCTAGTCTTCATTTAGCACTGGGTAACGAGAAATATATCCATAACATACAACTTCCTACAAAAGAATATTATCCAGAATTTATCTGTGCAGAAGTTACTGCGGTTGGAAAAAATGCTTTACGTCTCAAAGATGGCACTGTGCACAAGTTTGACTATCTCATTGATGCTACAGGCGCTCCAACAAATTTCTTTGGCAATGAATCATTTCAAAAAAACACTTATCCAGCAAAGACCGCAGCACACATTAGTGCTTTGAACCGTAAGCTTCGAAACGTAAAAAAAATCACCATTGTCGGAGGCGGTTTAACTGGCGTTGAATACGCAGGAATTCTTGCTACGAGAACGAATAAAACTATCTCTCTTGTTACTGCATCTGACCGTTTAGTACCGGGCCTACCGCAGCGAGCAGCACACCTTACAGAAAGATTTTTGAAAAGAAAAAATGTTCAAATTTATAAAAATGCACGCGCAACACACGCTGACGAACAAAGCCTAACACTTGGCAACGGAAGAATTATCGGCTCCGATATAATTATTTGGTGCGCAGGTATTGCACAGCGTAGCAGACTTGTAAGTGAAGCCTTAGCAGCACAACCTAATGTATTTCTTGCAGGTGACGTGCGTAAAAGTAATCAAGTTCCCACAGCGCATAACGCAATGCTATGCGGTGAAGCAGTAGCGAAATGCATTGTTGGAAAACTTGAAGGAAAACAAGTACCGCTAGACTTGCATAATTGGGAGACACTCGCACTCGCTTTAGGAAGTTCTTATGGTGTACTCATCATTAAAAACAAATATGTGTTTCGCAACATGTTCACAGGCATTATGAAATGGCTCATAGAATGGCGAGTCATGAAAGAATGGAAAAATAAAAAACTATACCCCATATAGAAATCAGTACCTACTGGGAGTCCCAACAGAACCATAGTTACTCATTTGTCTCCTACGCTCATTCTGACTCCGATACATGTGACCGTTCATATCAACTTTTTTGAAAATAGTAGCCAAAGTACAGAAAGAAAAGGAAGAAGAAATAATTCCATGGTGAAATTGCTCCGAGAAATCCTAGGAAACCTAAAAAACCTAAAGATCCAAAATCTTTCGGAGAAAGTGTTTTCTTTGCCATATATCTGTTTTACCACTAAGAGCTTAATAAACTTATGAAAAAGAAAAAAATAGCAAATCGCTATTCAAAAGATATTTACTTTTTTTTGACACTTCGGGTGTGAGATTTCTTCTTCATAAAGATACCTGCAATAGATTTCTTTGGAAGAAAACCCATATAAAATGTCAATGCAGCAAATAATACAATGTCAGCTTCACTTGCAGCCCAACCTTGTGGAAGACGGACAACAATCAGAGCCACGAGAATAATCACTGCCAAAGCTGTCGCACTTTCTCGAGTCCATACACCAACAATCAAGAATAATCCACCAACCAGTTCAAGAACACCAACTAAGACGCCCAAAACCACCGGAATAGGAAATCCGAGGCTCTCAAGCCAACCAGAAAAACCGACGACTCCAGGCTCACCGAATAATTTACCAAAGCCTTTCATTAAAAAAATTGCACCAATAACAATACGCAAGAAATTTTCACCATAAATAGCAAAAAACGCGTTACACTTATTATTCATTATATACCCCCGTAGCATTTAACTACAAAAAGATTTTGCTCAGATGAGTTTATAATTCTTCCCACACCTCTTTATAAAGAGGAGTATCTCTTTTAAAAGCAAGAGAGCAGTATAAGAAAGTTTATAAAAAAGAGGTACGACTCTCATTTGGGGAAGAATGGAAATACAAATTACTTATGAGACACTCTTTGACTTACTTCGAAAAGAACGCAGTCTTGACGAGCTACAACCACTCCAAGGAGCATTCTGGAATCAAGTAGTCCAATACATTCTCGACCGAGAACAACACGTCGCTAAAGCAACCTCATTTGAGCAGGAAAAAGGACGTATTCAACTTCTCAATATCAAACGCATTATCAAAGAAATTTATGAACGAAGAGAACAAAAAATAGTTCGACTTGCACTTAATGTCACCCGTACGAAAACAGGACAATATATTGATAAAAGAAATATGCTGGCAAGCGAACAAGCATTCTTTGATGAACAAGTGCAACTTCTCAAAAAATTCAATCAAGGAGTACTCCTGCAAATCTTCAATGGGCACATGCCAATTATCGCACCAACTATTCTTGGAGAAAGCGAGGACATACCATCACTTGATACCACGAGTGATCACCGTACAAGCGAAATAACAACTGCAGAAGAAACTGAAACGCCAGTAACTCCTTCTCAAGAACCAACAAAAGAAGAAGCGCCTATCACCATTACAAAAACAGGAAAGCCAACATCCACTCCCGAAGCAAAAGTAGGAAGTATTATTGTCCGTTTCACGAGCAATGTGCCTA
>CAZHNR010000032.1:0-12201 GCA_964534065.1 uncultured Methanosarcinales archaeon | reverse complement strand
TAAATGTTGTCATTTAGTATACTATTATGTATACTGCTATGGGTAATCACTTTGCGTAGTGACAAATTATTTTTTCTAAAAAAGCCATTTTGGTCTTTATTTTAGTTTTTGTAATGGTTTTAATGTTTAATTATACTTATTGCTTTATTTTTTGCTCTTCTATTTCTATTTTAACTCTTTTTTGTTATATTAAATCTTATTTTATTGTATTAATTCTATTATTTTTCCGTAATGTTTATATAATACTATTATTGTACTATTTAAACAAAGGAATCATCATGGTAAACAAAATAGGTCTTGAATTGGAATTGCTTGTCTTGGATAATAACTATTCTGAGTCTAATTCGGCAGATATTCTTATTGCCGCAGCAAAAAACAGAGATATTTCTCTTGTACAAGAATGCTCTCATTCAATGGTTGAGATAAACTCCGCTCCTGGAGATATTATGGAGGCATCATCTGATTTAGTACAGCAATTAAAAGTATTGAATACTATTGCAAAGGAAAATAACTTACATGTAATGCCGCTTGAAATGCCTTTGTACTCACGTTTCAAGCCCCAGCTTCGTAATAATCCTCGCTATGCAGCAAAAAGAGAATTGCTAGGTTTCGACCGTTTTGAAATTAGTGGCAAAGTGCACGGCTCACACGCACATTTTGATCTTCCCTATGATGACGCTTCTAAATTAGCTCATATTAATTTTTTAAAAGCTATTGATCCTTTTGTCATCGCGCTTACTGCAAGTTCTCCGTTTAATCATGAAGGAGTGGATTATGTGAGTTGGCGGTCACATTCATATCGTTATGTGGTTCATGAACATCTGCCTTTTCAAGGGCAGTTACAATCCTTTCCAAGCTCTTATGAAGTATATGTGGATGAACATAAAAAGCAGTTTATTGATTTTATTAATCTCTCTAAAGCAAAAAATATTGATTTTTCCAGTGTCTCAGATGAATTTAATTCAATTTGGGGACCGACAAGGACTAACCCTCGTTTAGGTACTGCTGAACTTCGTTCGGCTGGTTCAGTACCTGACGTTTCTCTGCTTATTGGTTTGTACACATTAGTACAAGGCGGTCTTAATAGGATAGAAGTTTCTGATACAAAAAACGTTTATCTTAATGCTTTATTTTCTGACTCGGCTAATCTAGAAGAATCTTATTTGTTACTTCAAGGATTAAGCGATGATGCAATGAAATATGGTCTCCAATCTGAAAGCGTGTATAATTATGCGAAATCTTTGTATGACTTTTGCTTTGAGCATGTTACTGAGTCACATCGACAATTGGTTAAACCTGTGGAACAAATGCTTGAAACAAGGAAAAACTTTTCAAATTATATTTCAGAGGAACTCAAAGTTACTCCTATTGCTGAAGTCTATCATAAATTACATTCCCAGTACATTAATTCACTGGAAAAATTTGAAAATAATTTAGTAGGTGAATTGTATAAATGAAAGTTTTATTTTATGTCAATAAAGGAGATTTGGAGGATGGTAAGTCTACGACAAAGTATATTTATGATCATTTATCTGAACACTCATCATATGATTTATTGAGCAATGATGCTTTTACTTTAGATGGAGTGCATGATGCGGATGTAATATTTCATAGAAAAGATAGTCCTCTTGATTTAGATTTCCATTGGGAAATGCTTTGCATATTAATAGTCCTCATTCAATATCTCGTTTACAGTCTAAAAAATATTTAATGGATCTTCCTCAAGATATTATTCCAACCACTTATGTCTCGGATAACTTTGATACTATTTATTCTTTATTAGATACGCACAAAAAAATAGTTGTTAAACCTCATGATGGAGCGAAAGGCTCAAATGTAGAATTATTTATGCGAGACCAAAATGATTTGGATGCAAGAGTTTCTTCTTATGCTTCCCGAGTAGAGGCACCGTATATTTTTCAATCGTATGTTGAAGGTATTGAAAAGTTAGGCGATACCCGAGTGCATGTCATAGACTATCAGCCAGTTTCAGGAGTGAGAAGATTGCCTCCTGAAAATGACTTTCGAACGAATTATTCTATAGGTGGGAGTATTCAGCCTGCTCGTATCACTCCTAGAATTGAGCATATTGTGGAGCGAATAACTCCGTTTCTCAAAGAGAACGAACTTTCTTATGTGGGTATAGATGTATTTGCAGACCAAGTATTAGGTGAAATAAATTTAGTAAGTCCTGGTTTACTCAGATATACGGATGTACTCAATGAAGATACTTCTGGCGTAGATGCAGTTTATTCTCTACTTGAAAAATTTAGGAAAACACGCTTCTAAGTGATTAAAGAATGGCTTTATTTTTATTTCTGGTGAGCCAGTAATTTTTTTGAGTAGCTGCTGAGCACTATATTGCCTACCGTGCTGATGTACTTCTTTATGCAACCAATCACGAAGTTTTATCATTTCTCCATTTTTTAGAATATTTTGAACTTCAAGCTGTTTGCACATTTGTTCATATATTTGCGCTGCTAGTATTGCTCCAAGGACGTAACAAGGGAAGTATCCAAAGGATCCTTTACTCCAATGCACATCTTGTAACAGACCTTCTTGTAAATTACTGGGTTTTTTGCCAAAATACTGGAGACATTTTTCCTCCCATTCCTTTTCAAGATTATCTATTTGTATGTTTCCGTTGATAAGTCCTTCTTCTAATTCAAAACGCAGAATGATGTGGAAAAGGTAAGTAATTTCATCAGCTCCTCCTCTTCGAAGGGATTTATTGATATGGTTATAGTAATTCAAAATTTTCTTACTGGTGATATTTTCTTCATATTGTTGCTGTAATTTTGGAACGAAGAAATCCCAAAATGATTTTTCCTTACCAATAAATCGCTCCCAAATAAGCGATTGACTTTCGTCAAGTGTTGTTGACCTATATTGGGCGAGAGGAGTTCCATAATGAATATCAGGTAAGCCGAGCTCATACATACTATGGCCTGCTTCATGTAGCAATGTTTTTAATTCACTTATCCATGTTCGTTCAGCAATACAAATTCTTCCATATGCTCCGCTGAATGCTTTTGTTGCATAATCAAGACGGCCTCGTGAAAAATCAAAACCTATTTTTTGGGCAAAATATTTATTGAATTGAATTTTGGTTTCTTTAGGTACTTTAATTTTTTCTAAGTTGTTTTTTTCCTTAACGTGATATGTTTTTAATTTTTTAGAAAGTTTTCTTTTGATGCTTGTAAATAATTTTTTTATTTCTTCTAAAGAAATATCTGGTTCATGTTCTGACAATAAACCTTGGTAGGGGTTTTCTTTATTCAGTTTCTTTCCGTATTTACGATATTCTGCTATAAGTTGAGAAAAGTCTTCTTTACATATGTTGAAATCATTTTCTTTGAGCGCTCTACTCCAACTCTTCATCGTTTGAATCTTGAGTTTCTCAATATCGGTTATTTGAGATTGAGTTATTCTTCTTTTATGATAATAGTCTTTCTTTATTTCTTGAAGATTTGCTTTTTCTTGTTCAGTCAATTCTTCTTGATTTGCGTTCTTAATATGTTTGCCTAGATATGAACTTGTTAATGTTCGATGTATTGCGGTAGCTAAGGCAACATTTTCCATTGATCGGATATGTTTGGCATTTGGAGGCATCATAGTTCGTTGATCCCAAAAGAGAGCTCTTTTTGCTGAGTTTAAAATGCCTGCTCGCTTCACTGTTTGAATAACTTTATCATATTCTCGCATATAAGTATTAATGGTAGGCGTTTTATAAAAGTCTTTTTGTTTGCTCCCACCAAAAGACTTATAACCTTCCATCAATGTATACGTATTCCATATGAAGAAAAATGATTCGTGTGGAAATTCTGTAAAATTTATATTCGTTACTGGTGGTGTCCTTTCTGGTCTTGGAAAAGGAGTTGCTGCTGCTTCTATTGGTCGATTACTCAGTGATCAATACAAAGTTGTTGCTATCAAAAACGATGGGTATCTTAATGTTGACCCGGGAACAATGAATCCTGTTGAGCACGGTGAAGTCTTTGTTCTTGATGATGGTACGGAAGTCGACATGGATTTCGGTCATTATGAACGTTTTTTGAATACGACTTGTACGGGAAGGCAAAACCTCACTATGGGAAAAGTTTTTCATGAACTGTATGAGAAAGAGCGAAAAGGAGAATTTCTAGGAAAAACTGTGCAATTCGTTCCTCACGCTACAGACCATATTCAATCTTGGTGGCAAGAAGTTGCAAAAGATGCAGATGTCTGTCTTGTTGAGATAGGAGGAACGGTTGGAGATATGGAAAATGAACTCTATCTTGAAGCAGCTCGAAGTCTCGCTCAGGATGTGGGGAAAAACTGTGCATTATTTGTTCACTTGACATATGTTCCCGTCCCTTACGGAGTGAATGAACAAAAATCAAAACCAACACAACAGTCTGTGGCGATGTTGATGCAGCGAGGTATTTCACCGGATATTATTCTTTGCCGAGGACCGGAACCAGTAGCTAAACATATTCAAAAAAAGATTTCGGTCTTTTGTAATATTCCAACTACGCATGTACTCAGTGCAACTGATGTGAAAAACATTTATGAAATTCCTTTACTATATGAGAAGCAAGGTATGGTTGATTTAATCAACACACAGTTAGGCTTAGATGCTAAGCCAGATACAAAAAAATGGGCTGAACTTGTGCGCACGAAGCCGGAAAAACAAATTACTATTGCTATTGCAGGAAAATATACTGCTCTTGAGGATAGTTATGCAAGTGTTGTTGAAGCAATTAGTCACGCAGCCGCAAATGAACAAGTTCGAGCCAATGTCACGTGGATAGATACAGAAGCAATCACTAATCAGATAACAGCAAAAAAAGCCTTAGATACTGTTGATGCAGTTATTGTTCCTGGAGGTTTTGGGAGCCGTGGTATTGACGGAAAACTAGAGACTATCCGCTACTGCCGAGAATCTCAAGTTCCTTATTTAGGAATATGTTATGGTATGCAACTCGCCTGCGTTGAGTTCATGCGCAATGTGGTTGGAAAGACTGCTGCCCATACGACGGAGATTGATGAAGCAACTCCTGATCCTGTTATTACACTTCTTGAAAGTCAAAAAAATGTTGCTGGCCTTGGAGGAACTTTGCGACTTGGTGCTTACCCTGCAACACTCACTTCAGGTTCAGTGGTGAGCAGATTATATGCTGGAGCTGCAGAAATTTATGAACGCCACCGACACCGCTATGAAGTAAATCCTAAGTATCATGACGTCTTACAAAATAATGGTATGTTGCTTTCTGGTCTTTCACCGGACAAGCGTTTAGCAGAATTTATTGAACTGCCAGACCACGATTATTTTGTTGCAACACAAGCTCATCCAGAATTGAAAAGTAATTTGGTTTCTCCTGCACCGCTATTTGTTGGTTTAATTAAAGCAGCGTCGAAGCGTAGTTAGTAATCCATTGTTCAAACATGGTATGTTCAGGACCGCTTGTATACTGTGCAGGTGCAAGAAGTCCGGGTTGGTCCGGCGAGAAAGGAAGAATTATTCTTAATTTGCTAGGTTTGAAGTACACATCTTGTTTTTTTGAGAATATAATATTTTTTTCACCTTCTTTATCTTCAGGTGCATTGAGGTAATGATGTTTAAGCTGATCTCCTGTCCAGGTTTGTAAAATTGCTTTCTTTTGCATGGTTGTTCCCATACTGGTTTCTTTTTTCTCTTCAAGCAAATGGGTGAGACTTTCATATTGTGTTTTGCTTAACTCAACATCTGGCTCGTTCGCACGGTAATAGAATTCTTGCGTGTGATGTGTTGGAGCGTAGGGTTTGAATGTTGGTTGGTGATGAAAAAATACTGAGTACACTCCTTGTTTTGCGTTTCTTTCAAGAATTTTTTTTGGTGAAGATTCAGTTGCTATAAGTGCATCTTTATCTGAAAATTTAACTATGTCATTTTGAATTTTATACAGTGCTACTTTTTGTCCGTTTTTGTTGAGAATGAGTTTGATTTGGTGAGGTTGTACGTGTTTTTTGAAGCTCCCATCTGATTTTCGCGCAATAGGGTCGTGGTCGAGTGCTTTCCAAAGGGTTTGTACCGGGTCGTGTATCATTTTTGTAGCGTTAGCGTGGCGCTGCCAGTGAGGTTTCTTACCGTATGCTTGGTACATGTAGGCAAGATCTTTTTCGTTAGGGTCCACAGACATACTCGTATCTTGGCTACGGTAGTATTTAAATCTTTCTATAATTTGTCACTGCATAGTAGTATTTTATTCTCTTTTTTTCAGGTTGAATATTTTTATTACAGAGATAGCGAAATTGCGATGGTTTTTGTCGTGTTCACAACGATACCAGCTAGAGTAACTTTTATAAATGAAGAAACATTTCCTCCCGCTACAACCGATAGTACAATCGCACGGTCTGCACAAATGATGTTTACCGTGGCTGAGAAGCTTAATTGAAACGTACAAGAAACGGCTTAACAACCCTTCTTACGTTCTTTTAGCGCATTGTATACACTACCTAGAGTAGGAGGATATATGTAAAATGGATGAAACAAAAGTATCAGAAGCTCTGAAGACTTTGCGTGAAGACGCAAAAGAGCGAAAATTTAGTCAAGCAGTAGAGCTTATCGTTAATCTTAAAGATTTAAATCTCAAAAATCCTGACGAACAAGTAGAATTCTTTGCAAACGTTCCAAGCCCAATGGGTCAAAAGAAAGTTTGTGCAATTGTAGACGGTGAATTACTTGAGGAAGCAAAAAAATACTGTGATACAGTTATTACAGTTGGTGAACTTGCTGATTATACGAAAGACAAGAAAAAAGTGAAAGCACTTGCTGCTGAACACGATTTCTTTGTAGCGCAAGCAAACATTATGGGTAAAGTAGCAGGAGCATTCGGTCGAGTACTCGGTCCACGAGGAAAAATGCCAAATCCAAAAGCAGGATGTGTAGTTCCTCCAAAAGCAAACCTTGGCCCATTATATGAACGATTACAAAAAACAGTAAAAATTTCTGCAAAGAAATTCCCTGTAATTCAATTAAAAGTTGGCTCTGTAGATATGAGTGATGAAGATATCTCAAAAAATATCCTTTACTTCTACAACCAAATCGAACACCACCTCCCTAAAGAACGACATAATGTTCGAGGAGCTGTACTCAAATTAACCATGAGTAAACCTATAAAAGTAATGTAGATAAAATGGCTCATATTTCAGAAAAAAAGAAAAATACTGTTGCAGAGTTCTCTGATCTTATCGCTAAATACGATATTATTGCTGCAGTGAACATGGAAAATCTTCCTGCACGAACAGTAACAAGTATGCGAGAGAAACTTCGAGGAACTGTAGAACTTAAGATGACAAAACGACGATTACTAAACGTCGCTTTGGCACAATCTGATAAACCAGGAATTCAAGAATTATCAAAACACTTGAAAGGTATGCCTGCTCTTATTTTTACAAACGAAAATCCATTTACTCTTTTCAAAACACTGAAAAAGAATAAATCAAACGCTGCAATTAAAGGCGGACAGACTGCTCCAAACGACATTGTTGTTCCAGCAGGTCCTACTTCCTTTGCTCCAGGTCCAGTAATTGGAGAACTTGGTGCAGTAGGTATTAAAGCAGGTATTGATGGTGGAAAAGTAGCTATCAAACAAGACTCTGTCGTAGCTAAAGAAGGAGAGGAAGTCTCAGCGAAACTCGCAGCTCTTCTTACCCGACTAGGAATTGAACCTATGGAAATCGGTCTTTCCCTTACTGCAGTCTATGAAAACGGAGAAATCCTAACGAAAGCAGTCCTTGACATTGATGAGGACCAATACATCGCAGATATCACTCAAGCAGCTAGTTGGGCTTTCAACCTAGCAGTTAATAGCGCTATCCCTAACGCAACAACTATTGAAGTCTTACTTCAAAAAGCGTTTACGGAGAGTAAGAACCTGGCAATCAACAGCGATATCCTTACAGACATAACTGTAGGTGATACACTGGTGAAAGCACATGGTCATATGCTTGGCGTTGCACGGCAACTTCCTGCAGAGGCTCTTTCAGAAGAGTTACAAGCAGTGTTAAGTGCAGCACCTGTTTCTGCTCCTGCAGCTACTGCTGCTCCGGAACAGAAAGATGAGGACAACAACAAACCTGAAGAGAAAAAAGAAGATACTGGTGCAGCAGCGGCAGGTCTTGGCGCTCTTTTCGGATAAATCTAGAAATAGATACTGACAATCAGAAACTAACTCAAACGAGGAACAAAAAAATGGAATATATTTATGCAGCAATGCTCCTGCACAAAGCAGGACAAAAAGTTGACGAAGCAGCTGTGAAAAAAGTACTTGAAGCAGCAGGCGTAAAAGTAGATGACGCACGAGTGAAAGCACTTGTAGCAGCTCTTGATGGCGTAGACATCGAAGAAGCAATCGCAAAAGCAGCAGTAACTGCAGCAGCGGCTCCAGCAGCGGCTCCAGCAGCGGCTCCAGCAGCAGAAGCGAAAGAAGAGAAAAAAGAAGAAAAGAAAGATGACGGTGCAGCAGCAGCTGGCCTAGGCGCACTTTTCGGATAGATTTGTCTTTGCCTCTACGGAGGTTTTATTTTTTCTTTTTTTATAGTATATATAAGTAGAATAAATGACAACGAACAGGTTGAGAATATCATGGTAGATGAACAAATTCAGCAACAAGTGCAACAACTCAAAGATGTACGAAATAAAATCGTCTCTTTAAAGAAAGAACTCAATAAACTGAACCGAGAAAAAGAAAGCTGGTTCAAAAAGCGATCCGCTTTTAACAAACAGATAGGCGAACTTATCGGTGATGTGAAAGGCTCTAAACAAGAACGTGATAAAATCACTAGTGAAGTTAAAGAGATAAAAGATCAGCGAGATGAACTCAATCAAGAGATTGCACAAAGAGTTGCTGAACTCAAAGAATTAAAAGATAAAGTTGGCGATCAACCTCGACCTGACCGTAAAGAAAAACAGGTAAGTCCATCCATGATCAAGAAACAAATTGAACGACTTGATTATGTTATGCAGACAGAACCTATGAGCTTCAAAAAAGAGCAGCAGATGATGGCTCAAATGAAGCAACTTAAAAAAGATTTGAAAGAAGCAAGTGACACGGGCAACGAATGGCGCCAAATCACTAAACTTCAACGTGAAATTTCTAAACTTCGAAAGAAGTCTAATTCAGCACACAAATACATGCAGTCAAATGCAGCTGAAAGCCAAGAGAAACATGAAGATGTTATTGGCACTTCTAAAGAAATTGATGAACTCAAAGAAAAGGAACGAGAATCCTATGAGAAATTTAAAGAGTTTAAAGATCAATTCCAAGAAAAAAATACAGAACTGAAAGCCTTCCTTAAAGAAGCAGATGAACTCAAGCTCAATCTTGAAGAAAACAATGTTGAAGTTGAAGAAGATAAGCGACAAGTTCAAGCGGCTCAAGTTAAAGCGAAAGCGAAAGAAGTGAATGAGAAAATCAAAACTGGTAAGAAACTTACTACGGAAGATTTACTCGTATTCCAAAAAGCAAACAAGTAGTTTGCTGTTTTGGAATCTGAAAAGCTTTGCTTTTCCCGATTTCAGAAGGCTAACACTTTTTATTTTTTTATTTTTTCTGTGTTAATTATTTTTATTGTTAATTTTTTACAATTTAGTTATTTTTCTTCTTTTTTTACAACACTTGCAGTATGCCAAAAAAATACATTAGTAGTCCAATAACTAAATTTACTACGACACCTGTATGCATTTGGCTTTGCTTGGACCGATTTGTAAGGTAGGCAAGCAGACTCGTAAGCACAAAACCTGCAAGATGTGTGAAGCGACCAATACCATCGTTGGTAAATAGATTAGTAATATCTGCGTAAATAAGCATTGCACCAACCACTGCCAACGGTAAGGGGATGAGTAATTCAAAACTTAGTTGAAAGGGTTTGAGAAGAAGAGCTACTGCAGTAATGCCCATAATTGCACCGCTAGCACCTAAACCTCCTACTGTTGAGGGAAGGATATACAAATAGATGATACTTGTTGCGACACCGGAGAGAACGATTGCAGAAAGGTACAGAAATAAGAACTGTGCACTTCCCAGTTCATGCTCAACAATTCTGCCCATGATAAAGAGAAGAAGGATATTACCTCCGAGATGAATAAGATCTGCGTGAATTAATGACGCAGTGAAAAAAGACCACCATCTTTCAGTTAGAAGATCTTGAGGGTAGTGAATCCATGATTGCAAGATATCTGGAAACGCCCAGGTAATGACTGCAAGACAGCAAAGGATTGCAATCACGCTAATTGTAGCTCTTGCTTGAAAAATAAATTTTATTGCTGTTTTTATGGGTAGAAATAATTCGCTGCTTTTTCTTTTGCCAAACAGTACTTGTAGTAATGCTATGGGAAGAAAAATAATTTGTTTGAGGATGTTCCACACTACTTTTCCTGCTGGTTCAATACGGGTCATGTTCTTTTCTTACGATGTATTTTCTTCCGTTGCTTTTGTTCAATATGGATTGCGACCATGTACGCAACTGCAACTCCGATGATGTAGAGTAGGAAGAACATGAGTGGTTCGTAGCCAATTTCTTTTGTCATTGCAAGAATTACAATACCATACCATGAAACGACTGAAAGACTTCCACCAAAAGCAGCAATTTTGAGAAGTGTTGGAGGATAGTGGTTGTTTTTAATACCGTGCTCAATTTGAGGGAAGACTTTGTGATGAAGAACGAAGCCATTCACCGTAACAATAAGTACGAGGAGTAATTTCGTCCAAAATAATAAACTGGTAAGTATAGTTGGATTGAGAATAACCATAATCGCTCCGGTCACGTAAATGATGGCAAGTGATATACGGATAAGATTTGAAAGATGAGGAAAAACAACCAATGTTCTTCGTTCAAGAATAGGGTCTCGAAGCCCTAGGATGTGCAAGTAGTCTGTAACGGTCACAGTACCTACTGCTATCATCACCGCAATAATATGGGTAACTAGGGTTAGTGTGAAATAGACCATATCTAGATAAGCTTATAAAGACTATTTAAGATTTTTGTATTATATGACTGACGAGTCCTTCACAAAACAATTTATTACTATCTTGACTCTCTTCTGGGGTATATATCTTATCCCTACGATACTTATGTTAGTACTTGCTCTTCAAGGAGATACGGTAGTTCTGGATGGTTCAGGACCTGGTCAACGACTACTGTATTGGACAATAGTTTCCTATCCTTTCGTGCTTGGCTTTTCTATCGCTGCAAGTTGGTTAAGTTATAAACATAAACAGTGGCTTCTTGCCAAAATATTTGCACTTCTTCCTTTGGTGAGTATTTTTCTTGAACTTATTGCAGCCGACCTTCTCTTACTTTAGACAAGTTTAAAAAAGCCTCTGAGCTACTTTCTTTTTATGACGTTCTATCTAATAGGCATTGGACTTGCAAATGAAAAAGACATTAGTGTAGCTGCACTTGAAGCTGTCCGTTCCTGTGATGAAGTATATTTAGAATATTATACTTCTATACTTGGTATTTCGCCGCAGAAGCTTTCTGAATTTTATGGAATAAACGTACGCCTTGCTAGCAGAGATGTTGTCGAGCGAGAGGCTGAGAAAAAACTTATTCTTCCTGCAAAAGAGAAAAACATAGCACTTCTTATTGTTGGTGATGTCTTTGGAGCGACGACACATACTGACCTTCAACTACGTGCCAAAGCATTTGATGTTTCTTGTAAAATATTTTTTAATGCAAGTATACTTACTGCAGTAGGAATTGCGGGACTTGAATTATACAAATATGGAAAGACTACTAGTATTGTATTTCCTGATGATAATTGGCTTCCTGAAACTCCCTATGATGTTATTAAACAGAATAAAGAAATGGGGCTTCATACCTTATGCCTTCTCGATATCAAAGTAGCTGAACTTAGTAAAGAGGATATGCTCAAACAAGAACGCAACTGTGTAACGGGGAGCAGTGAGCAGGCTGGTGATGACTGTCAAGCAGCGAACAGTGAACGGGCTGTCGGTCTTCGGCCAATGCCTCCGCGTTATATGACAGTTAATGAGGCTCTTGATGTATTACTTCGTATAGAAGAGAAACGACAAGAAAATATTATCACGCAAGAAACTTTAGTTATTGGTGTGGCTCGCTTAGGTCATGAAGATTATGCTGTGCATGCAGGAACTGTTGCAGAGTTGCAGAAAAAAGATTTTGGCGGTCCTTTGCATTCGCTTATTGTGCCTGGAA
>CAZHNR010000031.1:0-12958 GCA_964534065.1 uncultured Methanosarcinales archaeon | reverse complement strand
CTAGTCCAAGACCGACTGGTATGGCTACACTCAGCAGGAGAGAAAATAATCCAAAAGGGCCAACAAGATCACCAGGTACAGAAGGGTCTCGCTCTCGGTAGCCTAAAAAGCTAAAAACAATATTGTTAGGATCTTGTACGACGTCAAGATTGTCAAATGTCAATCCTGTTCCTAAGAAATTACCAGTGCCTTCTCGGTGAAAGCCAAAATCTGATTGTCCTGTCGCGTTCCAAATGAGTGGAGTGAAACCGATAAGAAAAAAGATCATAACGACAAACACTGAGAAGGCAAGTGGTTTGAATGAGAGTACAGTTTGTTTTCCAAGTGCAATTTTTACTTCTTGAAATGCTTTCAGACGAGGATTTTTTCTAAGAATATCTTCATTCCCCGAACCTCCTGGTCGTGTACTTAAAATGGTCTGTCCGATATAAAAGACAACTGCTGGAAGAAGAATATTATACATTGCAAATAAGTGATACCAACGAAAACCATCCATAAAACTTACAACCAATGGAAGAATTACTAAAGTAAGAATAGGAAGTACGACACCAAGCATATTTAATGTTGTAAGAGGTCCTTTCAAGTTATGCGCGTAGCGAAGCATTTTATTGTATGTTTCTGTAAGCATGACTTCAAGACTTTTGTCAAGAAGAGTCAGACGCCTATCATTACTATTTTCAAATAAAGATGATTCTACAAGGTTAACACTCTCAATAAATTCAAGATTATATTCTCTCCACGATTCTAAGTAGAAATTTAATGAATCTTTAATGTTATCAAAATGCTGTATTTCAACATCCCACACAACCTTTCGCAAATCAAGAGAAAGTGGTGGAGCTAAGTGTTCTGAAGCAAAATTAATTGCCAGTTCTAAGTTAGAAGTGTGACGCATATACGTAACAATATAAAAAATTGCTAAGACCATTTGATTGCTTGCTTTCAAGCGCCATCTATTAGCAAGTGTAAAAGGTATTTGCTGCAGAGGAATAAGAAGCATAACACCAAGCATAAGTGCAAACATCACAAAAAAAACATTTCCTGTACTTCCTAGAAGTATAGGGATGATAAAAAAAGATATTGCTGCAATAACAATAAGCGTAATAGGTACGAGAAAAGAAGCGCTATATACGCCTGTTGGAGTAACGTTTAAATGACATGCGCGAATTGCGTCTTGCATGGCAGGAATTTTATTTTTGTCTGGCGTGAAAGGAAGGTTTTTTTCTGCAAAAGCACAGAGTTTCTCATAGATTGTAAAGTGTTTGGGAAGATATTTTTTCTTGAATGTTTGATAGTCACGAGTAGAAATATCAGTTCCATCAGTGACAGGTTTTCTTCCTGCCAATTCATCTGCTAAGCGTTGGGAAAAAGATTGTTTTATAGAGTCAAGATTTCTATCTTTCATGTTTTTTTTGTTCTCTACGTTTTATTTCGTTTTCTAACCATTCATTCCAACGGAAATAAATTTCATCAGGCTTTTCTATGCCGTGGTGTTGTACTGAATGCTCTACTTCTTTGTGAAACTTATCATTACACAGAATGACAAAATTTGCTTCAAGTAAATCAGGATCGTGATGTTGTTCGCTGAGTTCAAAAATGCGTTGTTTAATTTTAGCACGAAGTTCAATGTTTTCCCATAACGCGTCCCAGTTTCCTGCATACTGTTTGATTTTTGAAGCGACTTCTTTAAGAATTTCACTTTCACCATTAAGAAGTTCAGGAGTAGGCTCCAACTGATCTGTCGTTGCATCATATTTGAGCAAATCAACAAATCCTCCTTCAGCGAGTGGATCTTCCTTCCAATCTTTTCGTACTTCTGTTATTTGGAGAACTCGTCGTACTTTATGTAAACCATCCGCTGTTTTGATAGGGTTTGCAATAATGATAATGTCCGTTGCTTTAAAGGATGTTTTTGGAATACCAATATCGTTAACAAGACGGTCGTACACTCCAAAGGGACTGTCACTGTGAATTGTTCCTGCAACGACATTTGCTGCTGCTCCAACACGCATAGCCTCATACAAGGCTTTTGCTTCTCCACTTCGTACTTCACCCACTATGAGAGCAGAATCGCCAAGACGCAAAGTACTTCGAATACCGTTTTCTGCACTAAATTCCCCTGAATTTTCTGATAACGCACTTGCAACTTTTAATGGCTGAATATTGTAACCCAAATTTTTCATTGCATCAGTAGGAAGTTCTAGCGTATCTTCAATAGTAATAATTCTGTGCCGACGCATAATTTCAATAAGAAGTGCAGAAAGAAAACTACTCTTCCCACTACTCCTCGTACCACAAACAAGCATAGTACGCGTACCATCAACAAAAAATGAAAGCAGTCCTGCAGCAAGAGGAGTAATCATTTTGTATTTGAGAAAGAGTGGGAGCGTCCATGGCTTGTCTCGATGTCGCCTGAATGAAAATGCTAGTCCTGTTGGATTTAATGGTGCAGTAATCGTTGAACTTCGCACACTAGCTCCAGGTAACTTAAGTTCTGTATCAAGAATAGGGTTTGCTTCGTCAAGTGGTCGACCAGACATTAATCGCAGTTTAGATGCCCAACTTTCGGTATCGGCCAAAGAAGGGAAAATATTTGTTGTACAGTCATCATAATCGGCATGAACAATAAAAATAGGAATATCTCCTGCAGGACTATTTACACTTACATCTTGAATGCGTTCATCTGCAAGTAATACTTCAACTAAACCGAATCCAACAGTGTAGCGTACTAAAATGCGAGAGAGTTCTTCAAGTTGACCATCACTCAGTCGTTGTCCTCGATACTGTGCGAGCTCTTCAAGTAAATCTTTTCCTACATTGTAAAAAATTTCTCGCATACGCAAAGGATCAGTAAACTCTTCGCTTTCTGGTTCGTGCTCACTTAGTATTTTTCTTGCAGTATCTAAAAGATCATACAATTCTTCTGAAAGCCGAAACTCAGGTGGCATAATATGATACATATATTGTACTGTATCAGGTTGCTCAAACAAAGTAACTTCAGTTTCGCCCACCATATAACTTTCTAGTTCTATCCCGTGTTTAGGATAGGTTGCCATAAGTTTTGTAAACATAAAATCTGGCTTAATTGTTGGAGTGAATATTTTCCTATACGGATCTCTATTTCCTATTTCATATCCTTCAAGATACGGTTTTGCAACAGTAAGAAGTCGTGTTTGTTCTAGAAGTTGGAGCAAATAATCTAGTATTTTAATATAGTGTTGATGTGTTTGAATAAGTCGCTCATCAAGAGCCTTATCCAGTTGAATACTTTCTCTTCGCCGTAAACGTTTAATGAGGACATAACAACCAAGAGGATCTTTTTTCAGATTGGTAAAGAGAACATTATGTAGTTCAGTATAACGTGCAGCAAGAGTGGAAGCTGCCATTGACTGTGCAAGGGCAGGGTAACCAAAAAGTTCTTTATTTCTCACGAGTTTTATGTACAAACGAGAAATTTCAGAAAGCAAGGTAACTTGTGTGAGATCGTATTCATAATCGTGCTTCTGGGAGAAAATAATTTTTTGGGCAGTGGGGTTTTCAATAAGAAGCGTAATGGCTTCACTCATAGTAATTTCATCATCTTCAACAGAAGGAATGCGGGAACGTGAAGAATAATCTACTTGAAGAATTGTTACAGAACCTTCTCGAAGCACATCATATGCTATATTAGTCTTATTCGCCAAAATCTCACCCCGCGAACTGTAGTCTAAGAAAAACTACCCCACTCACTCCTCTTAAGCTTGAGTTGTTTATAAAAGTTGTGACGCGAATATTTATAAACGAACTCTTCCTTAGACAGCGTATGACAGTAACTCCCTATGATGTTGACGGTGAAGTCGATTATGAGCGTTTAGTACAAGAATTTGGTATCAAAAAATTGGACACCAAATTGCTCAAAGAGATTGAATCAATTGCTGGTGAGTTGCATCCCTACCTAAGACGAAACATATTTTTTGCTCATCGTGACTTAAAATGGTGTTTGGAAGAGTACAAAAAAGGAAACAAATTTTTTCTGTACACGGGCTGCGGTCCCTCCGGTCCCATTCATCTTGGACATTTAGGAACGTGGCGTTTCACGAAATGGCTCCAAGACGTGTTTGATGTGGAATTATGGTTCCAATTTACTGATGATGAAAAATTTTTATTCAAAAATAAATCATACGAAGAAATCCAAGAGTGGACCAAAGAAAATATGCTTGACGTTATCGCTTTAGGTTTTGATCCTAAAAAAACGCATTTTATTGTTGATACAACCCATGCAAATATTTTGTATCCTGAAGCTATTAAAGTAGCAAAAAAAATCACAACTTCTACGGTGAAAAGTGCTTTCGGGTTTACTGATAGTACTAATATTGGAAGCATGTTCTATACGGCAATGCAGACAGTTCCAGCATTCTTACCGAATGTATTGCGCAGCACAAAACAACCGTGTTTGATTCCCTTGGGAGTAGACCAAGATCCTCATTTCCGTATTAGCAGGGATGTTGTCAAGAAATTAGGTTTTGATAAACCTGCAATTATTCATTCCAAATTCATGATTCCTTTAACAGGTCCTGTAGGAAAAATGAGTAGCTCTGACCAGAGCAAAGCAATTCTTACTACTGATTCTGCTGCACAAGTAAAGAAAAAAATCAATAAATACGCTTTTTCTGGTGGCCAAGATACTCTTGAGAAGCATCGTGAACTTGGAGGAAATCCTGATATCGATGTTGCGTTTCAATGGCTGCAGTATTTTGAAGAGGATGATGCTAAGCTTGCACAAATCAAAGAACAATACAAGAAAGGAGAATTACTTTCTGGTGAAATGAAAGCACTACTTATTGAACAAATTACTACATTCTTACAAAACCATCAACAAAAAAGAGAAGAGGCAAAAGGAAGGATTGAGGAGTTCTTGTTCCATCCGAGTAAATTATGAACGAACAACAAGCCAATCATCAACCCCCTGATCACACAAGCCAATCAGGTTCTCAGACAAATGAAATTGCAACCAAACTGAAGTTGCTTGAGGAACGCTATACTATTCTTCGAAAAAAATCTCAATTAAGTGAACAAAATCTTGTTGAAATGGATAAGGAACAGTTTTCTGAACTCCGTTTGATTCAGGAACGTATTACTGATATGAAGCGCGATGTAAAAACAGTTATTGAACAACTTGGTTCCTTACATGATGAAATGCAGAATTTTACTCGTCGTGAAGAGTTTATTGTTTTGAAACGCTATGTTGATTTATGGCAACCTACAGATTTTGTTACACGAAAAGAAGTAAACAATTTTCTGCGAAAACGTTTTGAGAAGTAACTACTTCTTGCCTAAGGCATGATTAATGTCATCTGTTATTCTATTGAGTTGAGAAACATTATCTGTGAAGGTAGGGAGCACTTTAGAGAATACATCTTCCATCGCTTTGATTTCTGCAGCAACATCCATAATGTGCTTATCATATTCGCCTATTTTTCCAAGGAGTGCACTGTGTAATTTATCAAAAGAAGATTGTAAATCGTTAAACTGTGTTTTCATCGTTGTAATGGTGTTTTCAGTTGCTGATTTCCATTCAAGTACTGTACTCAAATCCTTAACTAATTCGTTCCATTTCTCTTCAATAATTGCTTCGATAAGCTCTTCATTACTCGGACCTGCCGAGAACGATTGATTTTGTTGAGGTGGGGGAATGGGTTGCATAGTCAAATACCTTTATACGTTGGGATCGTTGTTTCTTGCAAGAAATAATATGCAGAAAAAACTAATAAGCATAATAAGAATCAATCCTAATATTTTTGGATGAGTCAAAGTTGCTAGTACATTGTCACTAAAACTGCCTGTGGCTGTTGATGTTTGCGAATTCGTTACTTGTTGATCATTGGAATACACTCGACCATCAGTGGAAGGGCGTTGACCAGTTGATTGGCCTGCTGAGTCAACTTGGACGACAGCGACGCCATCTTGTGTGATAGCTTCTTGCTGTTGTGTTCCTTCTAGTTCAGGATTTCCTTCAAGCAGTTGTTGTCCAAAGGTACCTGAAAGCGCGGTAATAAGAATGAGTATTGCAACAACAATAAGTGTCCATTGAATACCTTTATTATTCTTGAGTGCTTCTCTGAAAAAATTATCATCATCTCCTGCCCACATCTTAAAGATAAAGAAGATAAAAAACAGGAAAATAATAAACACAGTAAACCAGGGCGTAAGAATTGCAATAAAAGAAACTGCTACGCCACTAAGTACAGAAAGAAGTGCTAGAGATACTGCAATCAGTGCATAAATTCCTTTTTCTCCGGAGCCTCCAACTTTTATTACTCGCTGAGCTGAAAGAAATGCGTAGATAATCACAAAGATAAGAAGAAAGGTAAATACGCCTGCCAATCCTTCAAATATCCCTATATCCACAAATGTTGCCATATCTTTATTCACCCTTTAATAAAAAGAAAAAAGAAAAAAGAAAAAAAGTAAGTATTTAGTCACCGCCAGTAAGGAAGCCTTCAATACTTTCGTTTCGTCGTTTTCGACGTTCTTCACGATCTTTTCGCTGTTGCTCTTTGTCTTTATCATCGTCACCTGCAATGAAGCGGATGATAATACCAAAGACGAGTATTGCGATAATTAATGCAAGAACCTCAGAGTTAACGATCCACCACAACCATTGTGGTAATTGCCATACGCCTGTGTTCATACTTGCGATGAAGATAATAATTACAATGACACCTGAAACCAGAGTGAACCATTTTCCAATACCTTTGCTTCCGTCTGCTTTCTTACCAGTCCAGAGTCCTAGAGTCAGTAACAGCATGACAATCGCGACAAGTAAGAGACCTACTTGAGGTAATGCTTGATTGATTATTTCTACTGCATCAAAACCATAATAATATGCTCCTGTTACATGTGGAACAACTACAGCAAATGCCATAACTAATGCAATCATCATTGCGTATTTTCTACTTCGTGGGTTATCTTTACCACCAAGAATTCCTGTTTGTTCCATTACCGCGAAGACAATGGTAAAAATGAGAATAAAGGGTAAAATAACGTCAACAACACCCCAGTTCTGAAGCGTAAATATTAAATCTTGAAATCCATACATTGTAATTCACCTATCAACTTTTTGAGTCTACTTTATGTTTTGGGCTACTTGTAATCCAAAACATGAGTCCAACAAATACTAACACTAAGATTATGGTTGCAAACCATCCGCTTTGAGATGCGTCAGATGCATACTCGAAGATAGTTTCTAGCCATCCTAGTGCGTTGAACAATATGAGTAAGATTGCTGCGGCACTTAAGCCCCAGAGCCAAGGTTTCCATTTCTTACCAACTTCCATTTCTTCTTGACCAGTGTGATACACACCAATTGCCAACATGAAACAAACTGCAGTAACAATTAAAATAATGACGTTTGCCATTACTTCACTGATAACCCGTACCAATTGACTGGACGCGATAACAAAAAAACCAATACAGAATGCAACTACTGCATTCAAGTTCTTTCGTGTAAACGAGTGTTCTGTACCGGATTTGTCTTTGACAATCTCGACTCCTAACACTTTTGTTTTTTCTAGAAACGCAAAAACGAGCGTAAACACTAGCAAAAAGGGAAGAAGTACATCGTACACACCTAAGCGACCCAAAAAATCAATGGTACCGCCTAACACCGTTTGCGCCATTCGTACTGATAAACCAGAGAGAAGAGTATTTAAAGGTTTCGTTTAAAAGGGCCAAACTAAAACCCACAGTATTTATAAGAAATGAAGTATTAGCCACCCATTATGACTATGCAGAACACAACAAGCAATTCTTCATTTCAAAAAGATATGCAAAACTATGCCACTGAATATGCAGCACAGGATCAGGCAAGAGAACAATGTATACTCCACGCTCGCCAACTTATCAAAGCTGCTAAACAAGCTATTTATGCTTTGCACCGTGATGACGAAGAAGGCTACAAGGCTCGTTGCGACGAAGCTACAAAGGCATTTGAACACGTACAAGAAGCGAGCGATTCCCCCTTAGAAATAGGTGCGGTGCGAGCGGCCCTTGAAGAGTTCGTAGAAGCAAAGGCTTACGCATTTATTCTCGCAACAAACCAACTTCCAACAAAAAAAGATATTGCAATTCCTCAATTAAGTACGGAGATTTATCTCCAGGGCTTAAGTGACTGTTCAGGTGAGCTTGTAAGACGAGCTGTACAGGCTGCAACAAATAAAGATAGTGAAAAAGTTATTGCGTTAAAGAATCTAGTTGAAGAAATGCAAGGAGCCTTTTTGCTATTTGACTTTCGAGGCGGAGAATTGAGAAAAAAAAGTGACATGCTGCGTCATAACCTGAGCAAAATACAAACTATTGTGTATGAGGTGAGCCTTCGACAATGAAAAAAATAATACTAATACTAGGAGTTATTGCATGTTTGCTGGTTGCAGGATGCGCTCCAGGAGAAACAAAAATGAACAACCAAGTTGAAATTGTAACAAATAAAGGAACTATTGTAGTTGAGTTAAATCCGGAAGCAGCACCAAATACGGTTGCTAATTTCTATAGTTATATTGATGCGTCATTTTATGACGGAACTATTTTCCACAGAGTCATGCCAGGTTTTATGATTCAAGGCGGAGGATTTACTGTTGACGGTACAGAAAAAGAAACGCGAGATCCTATTGCAATTGAATCTGATAATGGTCTAAAAAATGTGAAAGGAAGTATTGCTATGGCAAGAACTATGGATCCAAATAGTGCAACCAGTCAGTTTTTTATCAATACTGTTGATAATGCGTTCCTTGATAGAGGATTCCGTGATGAAGGCTACACTGTCTTTGGCCGAGTTGTTGAAGGCATGGATGTAGTGGAAACCATTGAACAAGTACGAACTGCACAGTCACCTATGCCTGACTGGCCTGTCCAACCAGTAATTATTGAAACAATCAGACGGAAATAAAATGTATAGAACACATAATTGTAACGAATTACGAAAAGAGGACACAGGTAAAGAAGTTACCTTAGCAGGTTGGGTACATAGTGTACGAACACACGGACCACTAAGTTTTATTGATTTACGAGACAGGTATGGAAGAACACAAATTACTTTACAGGACGTCAAAAACCTTCCAGGAAAAGAAGCTGTTATTCAAGTTACAGGCAAAGTAACACAAAAAGACGAAGCAAATAAAGCTTTAGCTACTGGCGACATTGAAGTAAAGGCAACTACCTATACCTTGATCAACCCCGCAAAGCCACTTCCCTTAGATGAAAATGCTACGGAAGAAACTCGTCTCAAATACAGATATTTAGATATTCGAAATAATAACGTGCTTGCAAACCTTGCTTTTCGAAGTGAAGTTGTAAGTGCTGCACGGGAATTTTTTCACAGCGAAGGATTTCTTGAAATTGAAACACCTTTACTTGTAAAATCAACTCCTGAAGGTGCAAGAGATTATGTTGTGCCAAGTCGTGTGAACAAGCATGAGTTTTATGCCTTGCCGCAAAGTCCGCAGCTCTACAAGCAAATACTTATGGTTGCTGGCGTTGACAAATATTACCAAGTTGCTCGTTGTCTTCGAGATGAAGATTTACGGGCCGATCGCCAACCTGAACATACACAAATGGACTTTGAGATGAGCTTTGTGCATCAAGAAGATGTCCATCAATTTGTTGAAGGGTTAATGAAGCACGTATTCAAATCAACCATGCAAGTCGAACTTAATGCCTTTCCTGTATTTTCCTATGAGGAAGCGATGCGAAGATTTGGTAGCGATAAACCTGATATTCGTTTCGGTCTCGAATTAACCAACGTCACAAGTATAGTACAAGACCTTGATTTCAAAGTCTTTAGCGAAGCAGAAATGGTAAACTGCATTTATGTTGGTGAAGACTATTCTCGAAAACAAATTGATGCCTATACTGAGCTTGTTAAAACCTATCAAGCGAAAGGTCTTGCTTTTGTAAAGGTTGCAAACGGAAGTTTTGAAAGTGGAGTTGCAAAATTTTTACCTGAAACAGTGCAAAAACAAATTTTAGAAGCGATTAACATAAGTGGAGACGGCACTATTTTCTTTGTTGCAGATAACAAAAAGATAAGTCAAACTGCTCTTGGTCATTTGCGAAATCAACTTGCAAAAGATTTAGAAATTATTGATAGTAAAGAATTCAAATTCTGTTGGGTGAACGATTTTCCTCTTTTCAGTTATAATGAAGATGAAAAAAAGTGGGAACCAGAACATCACATGTTTTCCATGCCAAAAAACGAATTCATTGATGACTTTGAAAAACGTCCTGCTGAAGTCAAAGGAGATCTTTGGGATCTTGTACTGAATGGTTGGGAAATGGCGAGTGGTTCTATTCGTATTTCCAATCCTGAGCTTCAGGAACGAATTCTTAATTTTGTTGGTTTTGATAAAAAGGAAGCACAGGAAAAATTCGGTTTCTTACTCACTGCTTACGACTATGGAGGTCCAATCCACGGTGGCATGGGTATAGGTCTTGATAGATTAGTTGCTATGATGAAAGGACTAACTGACATTCGTCAAGTTATTGCATTTCCAAAGAATAAATCTGCGCAGTGTCCTATGGATGATTCCCCTGGAAAGATTGCAAAAGAGCAACTTGAGGAACTACATATTGCCTTGAAATAAGGCACTTTTCTTTTACTCCTCGGTTACATTTATATAACAGCAAGTCTTGAAACCAGACATGAGAGGGAAGGTGAGACCTGTAGGCTATAAACCACCATTAAGGTCATTATATTATCAGTGGGAATCATTACTGTACCAGCCTGAAGAGCAACTTTCTAAAACACACATTCCCAAAAAAAAGTTCGGACCTGTAGTTGTCAAACGCCAAGAAGGGAAAGCGACACGTGTTCGTTGTAACATTTATTACCCTGAAGCCAAAGGCGATTTGTATCTTGTAGGTTCATGGAATGCGTGGGGAGAAACAGTTACAGCAGCAGATAAGCTTTCAGAAGAAGAGCATTGGTACAGCGTAGAAACTGAACAGCTCAAGCATCAAGATGCATATTTATTTCTATTAATCACACCTACTGGTAAAGAGTTTCTTCGTGATCCTGCAAGTACATATTTTGATAAGAACGGCAATTCTGTATTTTGGGATTTCGCAGATCCGACATGCTATCAAGCAAAACATGAAGCGCCAAATACACTGCACCGGCCAACAATTATTTTACAAACAGATCCTGTTGGTTTAGTTGCGAAATGGTTTGCATATGACACCACACAAAAAACTTTAGCTGAAAGTGACATGGATTTATTTACCTACATTCGAACCTGCGGTGTACTTGACATGGTCAAGGAAATGGGATATAATACCTTACAATTCCTTCCTGTTGCCCAGTCCATTGACGGCGATAATTGGAAATTTAGATATTTAGTAGCGTATCCTTTTGCTATTCATAAAAACTGGGGTACTCCTGATTCTTTTTTACAGTTGGTAGACGCATGTCATGCCCGAGATATAGCGCTCATCGGTGATTTAATTGTGAGCCATTGTCCCTACAAAGACTTCTTTTTATGCGGTCAGCCTGGTGAAGAAGTGGGTTTGCACAAATGGAAAGAAAAAAATGGTAGAGAAGTATTTCTTGAGGAAGAAACACCGTGGGGAACTATGCGTTTTAATTATGGGAATGAACATATCCGCACCTATCTCGTAGAAAGCGCCTTGCATTTTCTCAAACACTATAAACTCGATGGTTTTCGTATCGATAATGTAGATGGAATTCTTCGTTATGGTGATCATGGGCAAGGTCCTGATCGTCCTCATGGGAGACAATTTCTTCGAGAGTTACATCAAGCAATCTATGATGCAAAACCAATGGCTCTTATTCATTTAGAATCTCATTATTTTTACGGCGATAATGCAAAAATGTTGGTCGCTCCGCTTTCAAGTGATCCTCGAGCTTTAGGAGCTACAGCCTACAATAGTTCACGGCTAACCTATTATTTTCATAAAGAATTCATGCCTAAATCAGTTGAGCAAATTAGTGTCTGGCGTTTCGAACATATCCGTGAAGAAAAAGAATGGGGAAGATCTAATGCAACGATTGCAGATTTTCACAATCATGACGCAGCAGCTGGACTCATGGCTGAGCGTGCAACAGGAAGCTACGCTTATGATGCTCTTATACTAAAACGTCCTGAACTAGCATTTCATGCACAGGGAAAAATCAAAGTAATGGAAGCTATTATTGCATTTGCTTGTGAAGGAAGACTTCTTGACCTTGCACAGTCTTTCTTATTACAACTCGGTACTTTTGAACATGATAGTAGTATTCATTGGAATTTGCTCAATGAAAAAGCAAGCAAAGAGATGACAAACTACAAAAAGCAAGTTAATGAACTCCTGCAAAAACATCCTGCTTTTTGGCCAGAAAACACCTTGTACAGAAACTACGCAAATGTTGATGAACAGAGCAAAGTCCTTGTTATCAAACGAGTTGATAAAACCCAAGGAACAAAAGAACAAATATATACAGTTATCAATCTCTCAAGTAAACACTTTAATGAATATGCTGTAGGTATAGAAAAACCATTTGCAGGAAATATAATTCTTGATTCAACAACTCCTGGAAAAACTCCAGAAGCTACCATCGAAGGAAAGCAGAGTAATCGTTTTGAAGTATATCCTTTCGAGTGGCAACTAGCACTCCAACCCTACCACGTGCTAATGATTAAAGTGAAGGAATGACACATGAGCAAACAAACCCTGCAAGAGATAACTCATTTGTTTCGTCAAAAAAATATTACGCATAGTATTGAAACACATCCTGAAATTCCAAGAGATAGTCACGGTGCAGCCAAAGTGAGAGGTAGTGATGTGACTGCAGGCGCCAAAGCGCTTGTACTCCGGGCAGATAATGCTTTTGTGCAAGCAATTGTTCCTGCACATAAAAAAACAAATTTTAAGCCTATTAAAGAATTCATGAAGGTAAAGCGAGTCTTTCTTGCTAGTCCAGCAGATGTAC
>CAZHNR010000030.1:0-13283 GCA_964534065.1 uncultured Methanosarcinales archaeon | reverse complement strand
ATGAGACTGAACGAGAAACACTTAAATTAAAAATCAAGAGCATTCTTCGAAAGCTTCAATAAATTTTTTCTTACCCTATCTAGAATAAAGGTAGTACACCAAGCAATACAAGAACGGCATACACCAAAAGTACTGCTTCTATAAATAATACTGCAAGTTCCCATAATTGAAAACCCCAGATTAACTCTTTATTGAAAGACGTAGTACTTCGTTTTCTTTTCTTTACTCCTTCACCGGTAGCGTAGAAACTATCTGCAGGATCGTCAGAGAAGTTTACCCCTTCTGCATAATAATCTCCTGATTGTTTGACTGTTTTTTTGCTTGATTTCTTCTTTGCCATTTTTATACGAGTCGTTTTCTCCGTCGTTCAATAACTAATACTGCTATAATTGTCCAGGTAATGAATATAATTGACCAGATGAGTAATTTCGCTGTGCTCGCCTGAGGAAGACTCAGGAATCCGTCTGAATCTCCTGGAACAAAGTTGAGCGGCAGGAAACCTACTAATTCGTCTTCACTATAAAAGCGAAGGCTTGTTTGACATTCCTCTTCTTGGCCGAAATTGAAAACATAGGATAAGGTAGCTTGTTCTCCAATCGCTACTGAGTAAAGATCTCCATCTACTGAACGCAGACAAGCAATATCATCAATAACTACACTAATATTATTTAAATCAAAATCTCCAATATTTTCTGCTAAGAAAGAAACAGGAATTTGATCGAATGAACGGTAGACTATTTCAGGAGGATACTCCAGAATCTTCAATCGTTTAAGACTTGCCCGGGGCGTAACCGTTACTCGCGTATATTCGCTGAGTGCTTTCACCCATTCTCCTTGACCGTTCTGTACAAAGAGCGTGATAGGTACAAAGTACGTACCAGGAATTTCTTTTTCAAAGGGTGCAAGACTTACTTCTCCTTCAAAGCTTTCGCCTGCAAAGAGAGGTAGAACCGATTGATTTGTAGAGTCCCAACCTGCACGGGCCTGCGGACCAATAAGTACACGTGGTGAATCTGCATCCCCTACATTTTGTAGTGTGAACGGAATAAGTCCAGCTTCTCCTTGTTGTAAGGTAATGTTATTTGGCACAGTTAAATTGAAGAGGAATATTTCATCGTTGTTTAATGATTCATCCTGTGTCGTTGCTTCCGACGGTGAACCTCCACCACCACTACTTGCACCTGACTGTGGATCAGGATCAGGGTCAGGATCAGGAGTTGGTTCAGGCGTAGGATCAGGATTTGGAGGAGCTAATTCTGCGAAAGGAGCAAAAATAGAAAACGTTGTTTCATTTGGACCGATTATGAGACCTTCGGAAGGAGAAACTAAAGTGAATAATTGCGTCCAGTTTCCAGTTGAGTTCGTAACACTTACATTATAGGTGCTATTATCTGTGCTATTGACAAGCGTAATAATAGATGTAGTGTTAGCACCAAAACTATATTTGTAAATACTTACATTGTCCGTGGATGCATTGTTTGGGAGAGGGTCAGTGTACAAAAAACTTATTTGTGCAAAGGCATCAAGCCCATTTTGTTCATAACGAATAAACTGCTCAATATCTACGAGGCCTTCAATGCCTAAAGGTTCTGGAAGTGATGGAACAGCAGTTACAATACTATTTTTGAAAGTAGATTGTATAGACGCACTAGTAAAATTTACTTGAAAGAGCTCTACGACAGAATCGTTCTGCGCAACGATTTCACTTTCTTGATTATCGAATTGTACGTCAACAAAGGTTACTCTACTAGCTTCGTCTACGCGCGCTCCTCTAAAGTTCGCACTGTTACCAGAACCGAAAATAGTAACTGAACTATTTACTACACATACACCGTAATAATAGTCTTGACTTCGAAGATTTTCAAAGGTAACATCAGTACTATCTGTAACACTTACCGCGCAAGTGTCAACTGCAAAACTTTCATTACCGTTTCCATCAATGACTTCGTCAGCGAAATTTATCACTAGATTGGAGGTGCTTTGAATATCTACACAAGTTCTGTTAAAATTGAAAATACTTGCATTCATCACATAGTATCCTGATTGATTAATAGGATCGCAAGGTGCGTATGTGAGAATTTCTAGCGCTAAAAGGTCATTTATCCAAATAGTAGAGCCACCATCAATTTGTGTGCCATACTCAATAGTTTCCCCTGCATAAATTTGTTGTTCAATAAGGGATTGATTGGTGTTACTCACAAAGCTGAAGAGGAGCTGTGTCGCATTCCGTTCTATTTCTACTCCTTGATCGTCATAAATTGCATTTGTTAAAAAGAAATATGTTTTTGGCGGTCCTTGCACGTCAATCCCAATATCAAATGAACCATTGAGCAAAGCACCAAGTTCATTGATAAATAAAGCATCAGATAAATTTATGGAATCAATCGAATAGCTGCTATTCGCTTCAATAAGTGCTGCTGAAAGATATCCAGGATAAGAAGTTTTGACACCAGATAAAGATACGTCAACTACTGAACAAGGAAGGCCTGAACTATTATCAACAAAAGCAGTAGTTATTTGTGGAAGAATATTTAGAGCGCTAAACGCAAGTGAATTATTAAAAGAAGTATACATAACATCAACATACTGTCCTACGGTGAGATTCTCATGACAGACCGTGAGAAAAACATTTGGATTGACTCCTGATTGGTCAATATAAGAATCACTTCCAACAAGATAACTACTCACATCATAGGGAGTGAGCGCGCGGTCATAACGAAAATAATTTGCAGTACTTCCGTTCAGATACGTAAGATCTGCACTCGCTGCAAAAACAACACTACTGCAGACTAGGACAATAGCCAGTGCTACATAGAGTATTGCATTTTTTTGCATTCATAGTCCCCCATTAGTTTACAATCGTGTCTAGGAAATTTACATAGACGCGATATGCGAAATCAAGTGCTTGTGCAGTAACTGCTTCACGGTAAATAGTTTTTGTTGGATACGTACCGTTATACGTTAAATCAGTAACATTGAGTGGAAAATAATCAAAGAGTACACCGTCAACGACAAATTTAAAATCGTCTCCACCAGATTCACTTCCTGTCAAGCGTAGACTGTAGTCTCCTGCATATCCTGACAAGTCTAATCCAGAAAACTCAGCGTTGTACAACGGATTATGTGTTGGTATAAATGTGAAACTTGCGTTTCCATCAATATCTGTAGTGAAAAGCACTTGTGTTTGTGATCTGATTGCGTCTTGTACGGTGCCATTTGCAGCACTCGTTCTGTTGTATCGCTGAACTGGTGCGGATACACTCAATCCGTTGACTTCTGTAATAACAACAGGAGCATCACTTAAAATATCTCCATCAGAGTTTGCTACATGTATATCTACTCGGTACGGTACATTTGGTCGCTCAAACGTTGACGTGTTCACGTCATCAATAAATATTTCTGGTAAGGTTACAGGAAGGAGTTCAAAAGTAGTAGTTGCTACGTTATCTCCTTCGTCACATTCAACGATGTCACCATCTGAATCAATAGTTGTTTCAATTACATAAATACCGGACTGTGCAAAGGCTGGCCAAGTAAAATCAAAGGCGCTACTTCCTCCCGGAGTAAGAGTTCCTGATGCAGTGAATGATTGTGTATCAACTACGTTTCCAGGATTCGCTTGCTCATAAATACGAATAGAAACATCAAAGGGTGTTGTCACATCAACGTTTCCACCGTCAAGTTCAAAAGGAGTATCACGAGGATTACGCAAAGTAACTGAATAATTCAAAGTTTGACCGTAATACACAGGATTTGGAGCAACTCCTGAAAGTTGATTTTGAAGATTAGCACCAATACACATCTCATATCCTAATCCGTTAAGTACAACAAATTTTTGATACGTGTTTTGATCATTTACTTGCCCAGCACCAAGACCAGTTGCTAAAGATTGTGGAAACGTTGCAGAAGTAAGTATTCCTCCAGCTGAACAATCCCCACCATAATTATCGTTACAGACACCAATTGCCATGCGTCGTTCATCATTTATACCAAAATTTCCGTCAGTTGCAGCTTTTGAAAATGTTCCGGAAGTTGACGTGAAAGATATTTGTGGTGTGCTTACAGCAATGTCACGTGATCCTTGGTCGAAGCTTCGAGAAACAGAGTAACTACCTAAAAGAGTAGCGTCACCGTCCGAATAAATATAATCAGAAATGGATCCAGGGTTTGCGCTAAGACCATAGCCAATAAAGAGTCGTCCCGGAAAGGCTGCTCGGTAAATAAAAGGACTTGGAGTTGTCAAATACGAAGGAGAGACTGTTAAAAAACCAGGGCTTGCTTGAAAACATCCTCCACCAACATCGTTTGTTGTAAAGGCAAGAGCGTTAGTACTAGAAGAATAAGACACGAGTGCAGAAGAAAAAGCTCCCGATACGTTAATTGCATAAAACGCGCCTGCGTATCGTTGACCAACATCACAAAGTTCAATACCAATGTCAGGATTTCCAAAAGTTCCTCCTACACCGTCCTGATAAAAAGTTCCTGGAGAACCACTCGTTCCCGTAAATAACATGGATTGGTCTACAGTGAATCCTGCAGATGCCGCAGATGCCACAGAAGCAAAGCTAAGAAGAAATACTGCCAGAACTACTATTAGAACACTAGATCGCATGCATCCACCCTTTTTCTTATTGTTCTTTAACATCATTCTTTTTAAAAACCTTCCGTTAGTTCAGCGAATTGAACATATTATTGAGTATTTGATTCATTAAATTGACTATCGTCTTAAGTAAATCATTGTTGTAAAAACTCCCTGCAGAATCAATATTCAGCGAAGGATTTACTGTAATAGTTGTCGTTCCAATGACTGCGTCAGAGGAGTCAAGGACTTCCAAAGTAATAGTTGAATTGACAAATCCAAGACTTGTAGGAGTAACAATGAACTCTGTGCTCACCGGTGCTGTTCGCAAATGTTGTCTGTTAGTTTCAGTGAGTGGAGCTGTATCAGTATACGGGTTCATAATCAAGTACCCATCAGTTTCTCTGATACGCACACTATAATCCCCTGGCGGAGTAAGACCTGAATTTAAAATATCTACACTAATGACATTTGGTGCTCCAGTTTTTAGCGTAATAGCATTCGGTACAAAAGGACTTACCTGTAAATCATACGTGGTGAAAGTGTCAAGCCCTACATTGTAATCAATGTTGAAAAGAAACGCTTCAACTCGCTGGCTTGACCAGGTGAACATAAAACTCACGATTTGATTCATAGCATTAACTGACGCAACTGCGTTATCCTGTAGTCTACCTGGTTGGAAGCTTTTGGGTGTTGCTACGAGTGAATCTTTTTCTGTAACAAATAATTCTTCACGACTAAGTATATTATCCCCTAAATATACTGCCACATAAATGGAATAATCCACAATTGTAGGATAGACAGTTGGTGTGACAAGAAATGTTTCATATCCTTGTGCATTTGTGTTTCCTATAGCATAGTTTTCAGTGATAAAGCCTGATAAGGTAAAAGGAACAAAAAGATTTTGTCCTGAATCTTCACCAACAAGTACCGCGGCATTTTCTTGTGGCAGACCAGAATAGACTTCTCGTACTTGGACGGTTAAATTATAAGGAAGAGCTGTTCGCGGGAACGTGTTTGTTTCTACACCGTCAATAAAAATATCGTATTCGTATTCAGGAAACTGGCTTAAGGTGTAAAAGGAATAAGGAGTGGCAGAAACAGGTAATAAGAATTGACCAACGCATGCTGTTGCATTATAACAAAGATAATCAGTGAAAGGAACCAGAAAGAGAGGAGTGGGAGTGCCACTACTATTGTAGTTGAGTAAGAATAACTCTACGTTTTGTTGCAAATCAATTTTGAACGCACTATAGTTAGTTCCTGATAAAGTCACATTTGCAAATTCACAACAAAATGTTTCTTTGGGATTATCGCTGTAATCATAGTAATTTGTTCCATAAAAATTTGGAAATTGTCCTGCTGAAAATAATTGATTCGATTCAAGGTCGTTTGCAGTGATATTATTTACGTTAAGAAGAGAAAAATTTGTAGGAAGCATAGCTCCGTAATAATATGTTCCATCTTTCAAGTTAACTCCAGGAAATGTTGCTTCTATGATTAGAGGATTAGAAAGATCAAGATCTGTAAAAGGAGCGGCGCTTGGCGCTAATGGGGTTGCGTCGTTGATAATTTTTACACCAGCCCAATTAAGACTATCAAATTGTGTCGTAAGACGCGCATAACGAAGACTTCCAGAAGTTACATCCGTGTTTTGTGCCGCGTGTACTGAAGAAAATAACAAGAGAAATAAGCATAAAAAAAGAAAAACTTTCAGCCATCTCATCGTTCTTCCTCCTGGAAAGAAAGAGTGAATTTATTATCTTGCACTATTACTTCATTCTCACCTGTCAAACCAACAAGACCTTCAAGTTGAGGATAATCTTCAAGGTTAATAGTTATAGGCGTAAATAATATTTCTGGACGTGCATTTTCCAAATCAACTGTACACTCTTGACTGAGTGCTGTATCCAAAGGAAGATCTGTTTCCTTGATTGTTGCTCCTGGAGGAAGTAAATCTGCTAAGGATTGTTCCTGACAAGTTACCGTTTGTACGATGCCAGGATACGTATATGTCAAGTCCAAAAGTTTAGTTTCATTCACTGCAAGCGCGAGTGAAAAAATTGCTTGCTCACCAAGCGTATTATTTTCATAACTCACGTTAAAAGAAGCAAATTGTGTTAACAATTCCTCTTCAACTGCTCCTGCATAATTCCAGAGGTTTAAAGTTGTATTAAAGGACTCATTTCCAATATTTTGTACAGAAACTGTTTGTGTGACTACAATGTCTTCACCTATAACGATTGGATCTTGCTGCGGAGCTGAAAAAATAACTTCTAAACTAAGATTATCTACCAAGTCATCCTCATCGCCCAGTAAAACATAGTACCCGTATTCATCATCACCCGGTACAATAATTTCTCCAGGTAAAGGAGTATTTGTCCGCCCATTTTCGCTTGGCGGAAGAACAATTCCAGTTCGTTGTGCTGCTAGCGCGTCAGAAAGCACAGTCGTATCAGGAGTAGTGACAGGAAGAAGATTATCGCCAATTGGAGAAGTTCCAGTCCTTGTATCCGCAATAACAGAAGAGGAAGAGAGTGAAAAAACTAATAATAAGAAAGAAAAATAACTTAATATCCGCAAAAATTTTTTCACACACAACCACGCTGGAAAACTTATGGTGTGAGTGGGTGTTGAACATTTATAAAAATACCTACATCACTAGAGAATAGTAACGAATTATGGAACAGTACTTGAACCAGGAAAAACGCATCTAGAGCTTAAATAGGAAAACAACAGAAAAATATGAAAAAAGAAAAATAAAACAAATCCTAGTGACTAACTTTGCCCAAGTTTATTATTTCCTTGCTGTTCTTCGAGACGTTTTTTTACTTGTCCGTTTCACTGTTTTTTTTGGAGCGCTTCGTCGAGTTTTTACTTGTTTTTTGCGAGGCACAATTTTTGGAGCTTGTGCTCGTCGTTTTCGAAGGCCAAGCACGAAAAAGAGTACGAGAAGTACAACTACAATACCCACACCAATAGCTATTGCCGTATAATTCGTAGGTTCTTGTACCACTATTTCGTATTCCTCAGAGAAATACGTGTCTGACACACCGTAATGAGTTGATACATTGAAAGGTAAATCAATGACTCGATTATCAGCAATATAGAGGAAATTTATAGAGACTGTCGCTGTTTCACCAGGTTGCACAGTATCTTGTTCTGAGGAAAGAATTCTATCTTCAAAGTCCATTTCCGTAAAGAAAGTTATAGGTTGAGAACCAGTATTTGCATATCTAAAACGAAGAATTCCTTCTTCATCAAACACAGCAGATCTAAATTCTAAACCAGAAGCATCTTCATTGACTGAAGATTGACTCACATTTAATTGTACAAAAGGAAGACCATTCTCATTCGCAATTACATTTTGTAAAGGAAAGGAGAAACCATATCGCGTCGTAACAATAGCTGGTTCGGACAGTTCAGCAGCGTTTGCGTTGGAAAAGTCATAGGCTATAGTTTTTGTGTCTCCTGGGAGAATAGGATGAGCTCGTTCATCACTAAGAACGATGGAGGCGTATTCAATATTTGAGAACACATTAGTTTCTACATTACCTTGATTTTGATACGTGACCGTGAGTAATCCCATCGCTTCATGATATTGAATGTCTTCAATAGTAATCCGTTCAAAGGGGAAAGGAAGTTCTACAGTGTCAACGTTAAGAAGAGAGTCTTCAAGGCCGTCAAAGTTAGTAATTTTTCGACCAAACTTCAGTAAGAGATTCAAATCTCGTTGACTTTGCGATTCCATTTCTTGAGCTATTTCCGCAGTGTTTCCGCCGATAACTTCAAAGTTACTAATACCACTGTTTCGAATAATTGTTGCAGTATCACCTAAATAATCTTCTCCAAAGTACACAAATACCGGTAGTTCTCCTCGAACCGATTCATAATCTATTTCATCAATTCTTGTAATAACTCCCCACTGCGCGTCAAGTTCATCAACCGTGAGCTGAGTTATCATATTCGTTGTTTCTTTTGGATCACCAATGATAACTTGTTCTGGTCGTAATTCTTCTGCAACTCGAATAGGTACGCGACCTAAAGCTACAATATCTCCTCTTCGACTTTCCCGAAAGAGAAATCTGAAATTGTCTTCGCTGTAAAAAATAGGAAAATAATTTTTTTCAAGCATATAAGGAACTGCAGCAACTGCTTCCATACCAAAGTCGTTTCCAAGAATAACTATACCTGCAGGCTCAACCTGATCATACAAGTACTCTTGCAAATCGTAGGCGTCAAGAAAACGATACTCACCTATACTACTAAAACCGTTAATCGAGAGAAAGGAACGATAGTTTTTGATGACAGGAGCAGTGGATGATTCAAAAATTAGCACTTCATCGTCGCCGAGAAGACTGGTCTTTAATTCAGCGTCAGAAAGACTTTGAATAAACATAAAATCTGCACCAATACTGTCCGCATAGACAGAAATTAAGTAGAGACTTTGCCAGTCTTTGGTATTTGCGACAACGGTCGTATCAGCTGCTACTGCAGTAGATACAAGCACCAATGATAATAATAATATTATAGTTATTGAAATTTGTTTGAGAGAACCTTTCATATCCCACTACCCCCTGTTCTCACTTGAGAATTGCGTATTTATAAATTTAACGTAAAACCGATGAAGAAAAAGAGCGGACTTGGGAGGAGTTGCACCCCCGATCTTCAGCTTAGGAGGCTGCTGCCTTATCTACTTGGCCACAAGTCCATAAAATTAATTCTTAAGAAAAGAATCAACAAGTCGTACAAGATCTTGACCAGGAACTTTTCCTTTATAGGTGGCCATTACTTTTCCAATAATTGCTCCCTTCGGAGCTCCTTCAAGCGACTTTACAATTGCACGTACATCATCAACAATACTATCAAGTGCGACCGGTTTAAATTTTTCAAAATCTACAGGCTTACCTTGTGCAACAAGTACAGCTACCTCTTCAAATGCATCTTTGGTAAGGTCGCCCGCATCTAATTTTTTCAAAAGCATAAACACTGCATCCTGTGAGAGTGATGCTTCGTATTTTTTTTGCACCTGAGCAGGAAGACTGTACAGTGAATCTACGATAAACGAAATTTTTAAGGAAGGAAAATCTGTAGCTACTTGTTCTAAATCAATAGCGTCTCGAAGTAATCGTTTCACGATATCTTCTGCTAAATTATATTTTTCAGCAAGTTTTGCCGTCCGAACAGTAAGCAATTCAGGTACTTCCACCTGCGAGTCATCAAGGAACTGTGCAGGAACATCTGTTTCAGGATACATCCTACTAGCCCCCGGCATTGGTCGCATATACTGCGTAGTTCCATCTTGCTTTGCTACACGAACTTCTTGTCTGAGCGAGAAATCTTCTGCTCGTTCACAAGCAGCTTCAATAGCTCTCCAAGCTAGCTTTTTTTCTGCCGCAATAAGCAGAAACGCACAGGATTCTTTTTGCACAGTAAGTTCAGCATAAATTGCATCTGTTTCTTCTGGTGTAATTCCATATTTTGGAAGTTCATCTGAATGAAACAAACCTTTCACTCCCATAACTTTCGCATAATCAGAATATTCGCTTCCAAGTCTTCTTCCAGGTTGTATTTCTTTTCCAAGTAATCCTTGAAAACCTGAAAGTGGAACAGCGACTACAACGCCGTCCTTTTTTTCTAGAGCAGATCGTATAACTTTTGATTCTGAGCTATGAAGTGCAGATATCTCTTGAGGAGTACCAACACTTGCTTTTCGTTCTACTAACTCAGAAAATAACTGAAGAAGATTGTATTGTCGAAGCATTTCATAGCGCGCAAGCGTAGGAATCATTTTCAAATCTTGTGCTCCTTTTATCTCAACACGAACACCGTGGCGAATAGAAATATTAACATCTTGACGAATGGTTCCAAGTCCTCGTTTTACCGCAGGAACACTGCGAAGAATCATTCCAATATGGCTTGCTGCTTCTGCAATATGCTCTGGAGTTTTCAAATCAGGTGCAGTTGCAATTTCAAGTAAGGGAATACCAAGTCGTGAAAGATTATAGGTTGTGGAAACAGCATCTTTCTCAATATCTTTACACGAATCTTCTTCTAGAGATATCATATCAATACCCACGTTACCAAAACTCGTTTCTATATGACCTGTTAGTGCAAGTAATGCTGTTCTTTGAAATCCTGTTGTGTTGGAGCCGTTTGCAACTATTTTTCTCATGAAACGGAGTTGATCAAGTACCTGCATATGCATGAGTTTTGCTGTTTGCATCCCTGCTACGACAGCTTGAGAACTGACTGGTTGTGGTGGTTCTTCATCAAGTTCAACAAGACAAGTAGTATCAGTATATCCTTGGTAAAAATAATGTTTTTGTTTTTTGATTTCCTGCGCTGCTGCCACGTCAACTGTTCCGCTTTCTCCTGCACTTGCACGAATAAACCGTTTAATAATAAAGTCAGGAGAGTCATCACGGAGATGTGTTGGACAATTACAAAAAAGTTTTCTGCCTTCAAGTTGCTGATGAATTTCAAGACCACTTTTTAGTCCAAGTTGAGAGATATCTTCTTCAGTGATTTTTGTTTTTAGTTGCATACTTATTCCTCGTAGGCATCAAATGTTTCAATGTCATGTTCGCCAACAAAATTTGTCATGAGCTCTTTTTCAAAATCTTTACTACCAGCACTAAGAAGGTGAGCTACTTTCATAAACGTTGTTTCAGGAGTCATCGCCGAATAGTTTCCAAGCACGCCTGCTTCCTGAATACGTCTTCCTTGTGTGTAGACATGGAGATTTATTTTTCCATGCAATGTTTGTGTACTCATAACAACAGGGAATGTTTCAGCAAGTTTTTGAATTGCAGCATAAATTGCTTTGTGTTCTTCAGTGAGAGAGTCAATTGCAGTGCAAGGAAAATGTCCAAGACCTGAACCTGCCAGAACAACTGCAGAAAAATCTTTGTAAGCGAGTAGTTCCTGCGCGTACATTTGTGGGTGCGAATAACATAAACCTATTTTGAGAGATTCGTCGTAAAGGACTACTGTGTTATCAGTTGTTTTTCGCGCTGCTAATTCTTGCAAAAGAGTAACTTTTTTGCTTACGTAATCAACAAGAGCGAGAGGTTTCGTGTTAATACTTTTGAATGCATCTCTTCGTGAGCTGTGCATTTTTCTTGCGTTTACTCCTGGCAAAATATGGCAAACATCATCTGAACTTGATGCATGCATGCAAATACCCACTCCTTGAAAATCTGTATGTACAAGAAATTGTGTAGCGCAAACTAAGTTCATTCCAGCATCGCTACTTCCACGGTCACTACTTCGTTGACTACCAACTACTAGTAAGGAAACAGCAGTCTCTTTGAATGCAAAGCTAAGCCCAGCTGAAAGATAATGTAGGAAATCAGTTCCTGAAGTCACAATAATTTTTTTTATACCTGCATCAAGTTGTTCCTTGACAGCTCGAATAATAGTGTTGAAATGTCCGAAGCGAAAATCATCACTAAACATGTTTCCAAGAAAAGTACTCTTAATATGGGCAAGAGAAGCAAGTTCAGGGAATAGTTCCAAAAGACTTGCAGGATCAAAATCAGCTACCACTGCTCCAGTAGTATAATCTACTTTAGAAGCAATAGTTCCTCCTGTATGTAACAAAGCTACCGTTGGTAAATCCGCAGATTGAGAAGGAGACGTAATTTCTTTTTTTGGAAGAGTTTTCTTTGCAGAATTATCAATTTCACAGGAAAGAATATGTTGCGGCAATATACCTATATTATAGCCTGAATTGAGTTTAAGCACCACTACTTCAGACTCCTGTGGAAGAAGCATGCCACTAAAGCTTTGTGTTGCTGTTTTCAACTGTACAAAAGTACCTGGTTCTGGAAGATTCGCCATACCCCAGTAGAAGATGGGACTGCATATAAATATTACGCAGAAAAAAGGAGCTTATCGTCGTCTAGAAGATGTTTTTTTAGAGGTTTTTTTGCGAGAAACAGCTTTTTTCGCCGTTTTTTTTACAGTTGATTTTTTTGCCCGCTTCGCAGTAGATTTCCTTGCGCTACTTTTAGTAGTAACGGATTTCTTAGACCTCTTTGTAGCAGTCTTCTTAGAAGATTTCTTAGGAGATGATTGAGAGGAACGAACACTTCGTTTCGGAGATCTTCGTACGAGTTTTTTTACAGAAGCTTTCTTCGCTACACGTGGCTTCGAAACTTGTTTTTTAGAAGAAGTTGTTCTTTTGACGACCGGCTTTTTCTGTTTTCGTAGCACTGCTGCAGTTACTGAAGCCTTTGTAATCCGTTTTGAGGAAGTTGATTTTTTAGATTTCTTTTTTGAAAAAAGAGATGCGATTTTTTTGAATACCATGATTATCACTACATATTATAAATAAGTGACCCTGAGAAAGCACATCTTGATTTATAAGTGTTCCTTTTTATAATTTTTTCGCGTATAATTGTTGCCCTGGTGAGAAATTACTTTGTAACCATCCTGCTACTGCAAGAGGGAAGGTGATGGAAGCGTCACCTACGACTTTGACGTGTTTTGCGTCATCCTTAAGCTTACCCCAACTAATTGCTTCCTCAGTATTCGCTCCTGCATTACTTCCTTCATACTCGGCTGCAGTCGTGAAGTAAATTGCGTAGTCCGCCCCTTCTCGAAAGAGGTTTGCATTTGCGATATGATGCTTAGGAACACTACCACCAAGAGCAATAATTCCTGTTTTTTCAGCGTTAATAGTTATATTAGTTAATTC
>CAZHNR010000029.1:0-13367 GCA_964534065.1 uncultured Methanosarcinales archaeon | reverse complement strand
TTAAAGTTCGTCAAGATAATCTTTTATTTGTAGATATGGCAAGTGGTTTTGCTCAGGATGAGCAGTCGACGCATGAGCAAGTAATTCACATTAATGAAGATTTGGATGTGAATGATTTAGTCAGAGCTATTTATCTGGCGCTTCCTCGAATTCGAACGAAGCAGAAGTTTATCTATATAGATAGTCTTTCTACTATTTCCTTGCATAAGCCTCTTTCTGAGACTTTGCGTCTTTCTGAGTTTCTTATTCGAACAACAAAAGATCCTGAACGTGATGATGAAACTGTATTTTTAATTTTTAATATTTCTAAAGATCTTTCTCAAAGAAAATTTATTCAAGATATTGCACTCCGGGTGGATGAGGTTGTAAGGTAAAGATGGTACAACTTTCTTACATTAAAGAATTATTGGACAATGATTATGATTTTCAAAAAGCTTGTTCTGGTGATCTTGTTATTTTAGAACTCTCTGAATCTCAGCACCAGCTTCCCTTACTTTCTTACGCGATAAGCGTTCTTCTTACAGGAAAAACTGCTCTTACAGTGCTTGCGAAGTTTTCTTATTTTCAAGCTGTGAAGCAATTAAATGTTGATGGTGTTGATTTAGCAAATATGTATTTTATTGATTGTGTTTCAAAAAAGCAAGCGCTGGAGTATCAAGACTCAAGTCATGTTGTTGAGCTAGAACAATCTACTCAGTTGCAAACTGTATTTGGAACTTTGCTTGATCATACTGATGAATTCACAACGAATACTTTTACTTGTTTTGACGATGTAGTTGCGTTAAAAAACATGACTGAGAAAGATCGATTTCTCCGTTTTTTTCATTTGCTGCTTACAAAACTTCGTAATAAGAATGTCGGTGGTTTCATGATTATGCCTAAAGGCGTGTTTGATGATGATGAATATGCTGAAATGAAACAACTTGTAGATAAAGTAATTCATGTATAAAAAAAGAAGGAGAGTCTTTTCCAGGGATGTTGTGCTGAGAAATTCGAAGAATTTCCCATGAAAAGGGTGTGTGTGAGGTGTGTTGGAAGCAGAAAAATGTCTTCCCCCTGGTAGTTTCTCCCCTATTCACCGAAGTGAACAAAGATAGATAGGTATAACTACTATATAAATCTTTCGCTATGTGTTCACTCACCAGTAGTTACGGAAAAATAAGTTATTTTTGGCCTTTTAGAAGCGCATACTCTTGTTTTTGCCTTTACTCATTTTTTGCATCAATTTTTGCATGTCTTTTTCACTATTCATGCCGCCTTTCATCATTTTAGCCATTTTCTTCCCTTGTTTGTATTGTTTTAAAAGGAGTCTCAAGTCACCAGTGGATTGTCCTGACCCTGAACTAATACGATCCAACCGAGATCCTCTGATAATGTCAGGATTTTCTAATTCGTGTTTGCTCATGGAATTCATAAGATGTTTCCAGTTTTTCATTTTTGCTTCTTGACCAGTAAGCATATCTTTTGGAATGTTAGCATTTCCCATTCCAGGAATCATATTAACAATTTTTGAGAGTGAACCCATTTTATTCATTGCGTTCATTTGTTCGTACATATCAATAAGATTAAAATCGCCTTTGAGAAATTTCTTACCCATATCTTCTGCATCTTCTTCGCTTATAGCTTCGCGAGCTTTTTCAAGAAGAGCTTCAAGATCTCCCATGCCTAAAAGTCGGCCAACAAATCCTTCTGGACGGAATCGCTCAAGAGCATCTATTTTTTCACCGACACCAATAAACTTGATAGGTGTTCCTGTTACTGCACAGGCAACAAGTGCGCCACCACCGCGAGCAGTACCGTCAAGTTTAGTCATAACAACTCCAGTTACATTACAGGATTCGTGGAATGCGCGTGCTTGTTTCTCTGCACTTTGACCGATGTCTGCATTTAGGACTAGTAGTGTTTCATCAGCTTTGATGGTTGCATTGATTGCATTCAATTCTTCAAAGAGTTCGTCATTGAGTGCGTCCCGACCCGCAGTGTCCACAATAACAATATCGAAGTCATCAAGTTCAGCCTTGAATTTAGTATAAATTGCAGCGGGATCTCCAAGTTCTGGTTCACCGTACACGGGTACTTTGATTTGAGCACCAAGCTGTTTGAGTTGTTCGAAAGCTGCTGGTCGCCAAGTATCTGTGGAAAGAAGGGCAATTTTTTTTCCTCTTTTTTTAAAATAATTTGCAAGTTTACCGGAGGTAGTTGTTTTCCCGTTACCAAATAAACCGACAAGCATGATAACAAATGGTTCTGATTTTTCAACATCTACATTGATTTGTGAGTCTCCTGTACCGATAAATTCTACAAGGGTTTCATAAACAATATTAACAAGATATTCTTTTTTACCAAGCGTAGTTGGAGGACGATCAGCTAATGCTTTTTCCTTAATTTGTTTTCCAAGACTGAAGACAAGCTTAACATTAACGTCTGCTTGAAGAAGCGCTCGCTGAATATCTTTGACAAGAGTGTTTACTGTCTTCTCATCGATACTTGAACTATTGGTCAGTTTTTTGAGCGTGTCCTTTAGACTGTCCCCTAATTTCTCTAAAACCATTAAATCTAAGGGGTGTTTGTAGATATATAAATGTTACTTGACAAAAGCTTTTTAAACTGATTTGCCTAAATACTTACTATGAGTAGACATTCTCGCAAGTGGTTAGAGCAACAGGATCATTATGTTCGCCACGCAGCCCATCAAAAACCAAGTTTTCAGGAGGAGACTGATATGGTGAATGCCACTATTAAGTCTATGATGGATGAGGTCGATTCTATTGTTGACCGTGCTAAAGAAGAGGAGATGATTATTTCTCATGAACGTCATTTACTAAAAAAAGTTCATGAAGAACTTACGACTATCAAGAAAGATATGAATAAGCTCCAAATCCTTGTGCAACAAAGAACACAATTGTTTGCTCAGGCGCAAACGCATCATCATCTTGCTCAAGCACATCAACTTATTGATAGGGTGCGAGAAACTGATAAGCTCATTTGTAGTTTTGCTAGTGATATTGAACATCAAATTGAAAAACATTTAGTCGGTCAACTCGATGAAATTTATGCAAGAGAAAACTTCAGCCAAGAAGAGTTTAATGAAATCGGTCGTGTAGCCAGAGCTTTCCACAAGGAAGTACATTATTTGGCACATAACTCAAGAGAACATTATCATAACAACGATTATGAGTTTTGGAAGAAGAGTTTGCACAGGAAATTTTCTTAGGTATTGTATTTTTTTTGTACGTCTTCTAAAGAACGAATTGCATACATGTTTCCATTATTGAGATAGCTTTGTATTTGATGTGCTATGTCTTTTTCTTCGTAACTAAGAAATAATTCTTCAGCAAGTGAACGTATCTCTGGGAAATAATAGATGTCCTTGTGATGATTACAAGAGAATAGAGTTAGTTTTTGTTCCAAATATATTTGGAAGTTCGCTTCTTTGCTTTTCACAAAACCTTCGTAGAGGTTTTTTTGCATGTGATCGCTGTATATGAGGTGAGCTTTTATACTTGAAAGATCTTTCAGTATATGTGGAAATATTTTTCCATGAGAGTATAACACTCCGTACTGAGGTATACGGGAGAGTTCATTGAGAGCTATTCCTTTTTGGATAAATTCTTGTTCGCCGTATACGACCTGAGGATAACTCGGTTTAGCACTAAGAAATTCTATATTAAACAAAGGAAACTCTTTCATTAAGAGTTGAAAATAAAACTAAGTATAAAAAATTTTGCTTATACATCCAAATTCTTGACTTTTAATGCATTGGTTTCTATGAATTTTCGTCGACTTTCAACTTCATCGCCCATGAGCATGGAAAACATTTGGTCTGCTGCAACCGCATCTTCAATAGTGATTAACTTAAGGCTTCGGGTTTCTGGGTTCATTGTCGTTTCCCAAAGTTGTTCTGGGTTCATTTCACCAAGACCTTTGTATCGTTGAATATTGACACCTTGTTCGCCACCAAAATCTGCAAGAATATGCTCCTTCTCTCGTTCATTAAGCACGTAGAACTTTTGCTTTCCTTTTTGTAGTTTGTAGAGTGGAGGCATAGAATCATAGACATAACCTTGTTCAATAAGTGGTTTCATATGTCGATACAGGAAGGTGAGGAGAAGTGTCGTGATGTGACTTCCATCAACGTCACTATCTGTCATAATAATAACTTTATGATAACGAAGTTTTGCGATATCGAAATCTTCGCCAATTCCAGTTCCTAAAGCAGTAATAAGGGTGATAATTTGTTCACTTGAAAGAATACGTGAGAGACGAGCTTTTTCAACATTAAGAATTTTCCCTCGTAGTGGAAGAATTGCTTGTGTTTCTCGGCTTCGTCCTTGTTTTGCACTACCTCCTGCACTGTCCCCCTCTACAATAAATATTTCACTTTTTGCAGGATCTTTTTCTGCGCAGTCTGCAAGTTTTCCTGGAAGACTACTTCCTTCAAGAATGTTTTTTCTTCGTGTAAGGTCTCGTGCTCGCCTTGCAGCTTCTCGCGCTTTTGCAGCTAAAAGACTTTTTTCAATAATAAGTTTACCTTCTTTAGGATTTTCTTCAAGGTACGTACCAAGGCCTTGAGTAACAAGAGAATCGATAATTCCTTTGACTTCACTATTTCCAAGTTTCGTTTTGGTCTGACCTTCAAATTGAGGTTCAGGAACACGTACTGCGATAACGCAGGTGATACCTTCACGTACATCTTCACTTGAAAGTTTTACTTTTGATTTTGCAAAATTCTTCTCAGCATAGGTATTGAGAACTCGTGTGAGTGCTGTCTTAAATCCACTAACATGAGTTCCACCTTCATGCGTATTAATATTATTTACAAATGAGAAGACTTTCTCAGCGTAGCTGTCGGTATACTGCATAGCAAGCTCAAGTTCAATGCCGTCTTTTTCTTTTGCAAGATAAATAGTTTCATTGATTTTTTGTGTTGATTTGCTGTTAAGCCATTCAACAAAACTTACGATGCCACCTTCAAAATGAAATTCAACATTATGTTTTTCTTCATCTTCGCTTCGTTCATCATTTAATATGATGCGAATACCTTTGTTCAAAAATGCGAGTTCTCGAAGACGAGAAGCAAGGACATCAAAGGAGAATGTTGTCGTTTCAGTAAATATTTCTGGATCAGGATAGAAGTGTACGCGAGTTCCGTGTTCATCTGTTGTTCCCGTTTGTTTAGCTGCCTCAACTGGGTCTCCTTTCTTGAAACTTTGTTGCCATATAGTTCCGTTTCTTTTTACGGTAACATGAAGGTCGGTGGACAATGCATTTACACAACTGACACCAACGCCGTGAAGACCTCCGCTTACTTTGTAACTGTCCTTATCGAACTTTCCTCCTGCATGGAGTTTAGTCATGACAACTTCAAGGGCGGAAATATTATACTGTGAGTGCATTTCAGTTGGAATTCCTCGCCCGTCATCAATGACGCTAAGGCTTCCATCTTCATGAATAGTAACGATAATCTTGTTGCAGTGTCCTGCCATTGCTTCGTCTATACTGTTATCTACAACCTCATAAACAAGATGGTGGAGTCCTCGTGGACCAGTTGAACCAATGTACATTCCTGGACGTTTTCGTACTGCGTCTAGGCCTGAAAGAACTGTAATGTTGCTTGCTTTATATTCGTCTTCACTCACGTTTATTTCACCGATAAATTCTACTGAAAAGTATAGTAAATAGAATAGTTCACCCTATATAAACGTTACGTCTGGACAAGCTTTATATACTTAGTCTTTCTTGTTGTGATTGATGGTTACGCAAGAGGAACTTGAGAAAATGTCTCCTGAGGAGATTGCCGAATTGCAACGCCAAAATTGTATTTTTTGTAAAATTATTAAAGGAGACGTACCGAGTCAAACAGTACTTTCTAATGAATATACGCAGGCAGTACTTGATATTAATCCTGCACAAAAAGGTCATGTATTGGTTATGCCAAAAGAGCACGTTCCTATACTTCCCTTATTACCTCCTGAACATTTCAAACACTTATTTCGAGATGTTAAACGTTTGTCCAAGGCAGTAAAAGAAGGAGCTCATGCACAGAGTGCAAGTATTTTTGTTGCTAACGGTTACGCTGCCGGACAACAGGCAAGCCATTTCCTGCTACATGTAATGGCAAGAGACGAAGGAGATACGTTGACTTCTCATTTTACGCTTCATGAAGATGAGCGTCACAAAACTACGCAACAAGGTTTACTTGAACCGCTCAAAAAGAATTTACCTTTGATGATGAATAATCATTTTAAGCGCATGGGAAAAACTCCTTTTCCAGCACAGGAGGAAACTCCTCAACCTGACGTGCTCCAACCGACTGAAAAGCAACAGGAGCAACTCGCTTCGTTTTTTGAAATGTATCCTCAAGCAAGAGAAGTTCTGCAGCAAGATCCGCAGCAGTTTAAGGAATTACTTGAGCGAGTGCAACCTGAGGTAAAAGAATTATTTACAGGTATTGATTTGGAAACGCTCTCAAGTCAATTTAAAAAACTTGCAAATGAGCAAGAGTCTGATCATGCAGTAACAGAGCCAGGTGTGGTCCAAGAATCATTTACTGCTGCTGATGTATTTCGCGGAGATAATCCGCAGCAACAAGCAAAAGCAATTGTTGCTTATTTTATGTCAAAACCTAAGGCTAAAGAATTATTTCAATCGGACTTGTCTGCATTTCAAAAACTTCTCGAGCAACGTGAAGATATTCAACCATTGTTTGAAGATGTAGATATGCAAAAACTTGCCTTAGTCCTTGATCAGTTACTTTCTGGGGTGCAACATGACTGATGTTATTTATGAAGATCAGTGGGTGCGTGTGCTTGTTCCACAAAACAATGCTGCTGTAGCAGGCCATCTCAAGGTACAGTCCAAACTTTCAGCTACAGAACTTATTGATTTATCTGATGAAGAGGTAGAACATTTCTTCTTTGTGGCAAGCTATGCTGGAACAGCTCTTTTTGAACTACTTGGTGTACAAGGTACAAACATGTTACTCACGGAGAAGAATGGTCCCTTAGTGATTGACATTTTAGCACGAAGGGAAAATGATGGTGTTCAAGTACTTTGGTCTCCTAAACAACTACCTCAAAATGAACTGCAAAGTTCTGCAAAAAGTATCAAGGACGCGTATGATATTTTAGTTTGGCATGAACAAAAAAAAGACGAGAAACCAGCACCTAAACTCAAGGAACCTGAGCAAAAAAAGATTCCTCAAGACAATTATTTAATCAAACATTTAAGAAGAGTTCCGTAATATTTTCGATTTTCTTTCACGCAGTTATAAATTGCCTGATATGACTTAATGAGTAGGTGATTATTATGCACACGACTCAAAAACAAAAACTAGCTTATGAAGAACAAGCAAATCAATTATTAGAAGGAGATGAAACTTTTTCTTCTGCTTTAAAGGAACCTAAGAATGTAGTGGGAGCGTTAGAGCAAGATGAACAAACTACATTAGTATCTACAGCACTTTCTAAATTAGATACGCTTCTTGGAACAGATTTTTCTCTCTCGAAATCTCAACGTGAACAGAAAAAATATGTGCAGACCCTCAATGAGAAAATGCAGACGTATCATTCACAGCAAAAGAACTATGTAGGCCAGGAGCAGAAGCTTTCTATGGAAGTGGCGAAAGTTAAAACGAAGATGACTATGTACTCACAAAAAAAGAATGTCCTTCTCAGTCAAATGGAAGAACAAAAAGGACTTTTGGAATGCTGGGAATCAATGATAACATCGGATGAACTCAGTCTTGAAAAAAAGTTAGGAGCACAAAATTGCATAGATGAGTATTCCCTTGAGCTAAGAGCAAATGAGTCGTCTTTGAAACTCCTTGAGAAAGCCTTTGAAGCAAATAAAAAAAATTATTCTTTTATACAGTCACAGTTGTTAAAAGTAAAAAATTATCGCTTGGAAAATGAAATTATTCTTTCAAGTATGGAAACAATTAGAGAAGGATTGCATCTTCATGTACAACAACAAGCAAGCGGTCTTGATCTGAAAAGTATTGTTGCAAAAGAAGTAACTTTACGTCGGAGTATGGATGCAGTTTACAGCCTACAATCAGATGATAAGACAATCCAAGAAAGCCGCGCAGTGCATGCAATACTCTCTGATTCTGTTGCTACTGCTATGGATAAGTTAACAACAAATACGTATACAAATATCGGCATGTAAAAATGGTTTCCTTTAAAGATATTGCGGGTTTAGAAATGCAAAAGTCTTTGCTTAATGATATCCTTCTGCTCCCTTTGCAGAAGAAGGAATTATATGCGCAACTAGTTCTTGCGCCGGAAATGGTCCAGGAACAAAATAACTTTTTGTTTTCTGGTCCTCCTGGTTCTGGAAAGACGTATTTAGCAGAAGCGCTGGCGCACGAAATTAATATGCCTTTCACGCATGTAAGAAGTACTGAACTTTTGGATTCTTATTTAGGTGCGGGAGCTAAAAAGATTCGAGATCTCTATGCGAAGCAGGAGGGTATTATTTTTATTGATGAAATTGACGCTATTGCTCAAAAACGATCACATAAGAATGAGATAAAACAAGATGTACTTATCGAATTACTTTTTTGTCTTGAAGGAGCTCGAGATAAGAAGCCTTACGCCACTATTGCTGCAACGAATCGTTTAGAAACTCTTGATGCTGCCATTGTATCTCGTTTCACGCACATCATTCCTTTTTACACTCCTGACAATCAACAGCGTGAATCTATCTTGGAAAAACAATTATCTTATTACAATACAAAAGAAATAAATGTACCTCGTGTTGTTGCAAAATCAGAGGGTATGGATGCAAGACAATTAAAATCTTTAGTATATTATGCAGGTATAACTGCTTTGCGAGATGACAGAGGGGTTTTGCATACTGAAGATTTATTGCGAGGCGGTATGTTTGGTTATCGATAATGTACAACAAGAAGCCCAGCGTTTAGCAGCAGTGCATTCTCCTTTACGAAAAAAATACTTTTCTGAACTAGAATCTGTTCTTGCAAGTTCGCTTGATTCGTTCCCTTCTTCGATATCGGATGAAGCAAAGAACTATTTTCCTAAAAAAGCCCGTGAAGCTGAGGCGCATATTACTTCAACTTTGGAAAATGAATGGAACCGAGTGATAGCAAAAAAAAGAAAAATTTTTACGTTTTATTCTCAAAAAAAGTTACATACTTTGAAGCAGTTAAGCACATCTTATGGAATTCGTGCACAACCTCAAAAATTTAATCAGTTACAGTCTGCGCAAGTTGCCAAATATGTTTCTTTAGGAAAACGCGGGGCTAAAGTAGCACTCTGTGCTGCAGTGTTAGCTTTCAGTTATGTTGCTGTGGGAAAGGTTATAGCTACAAATTATCAGAAAAACCAAAAGCAAATATTTCATCTTGATTCTTTACAGTCTGCGCGGGAGTCATATGTAGACATACGACAGTTACCTTAGAAAGGTAAGAACTGCATAATTGAAGGAATCCAATTACCCCAGATAAGAATTGTTATGTAGCCGAGTAAGAAACCTGGAATGAAAGGGATGCCTTCTTTGACAATAACTGTTTTGATATGGTGTTTTTTTAGTTCCGCTATATCTTTCTCTTGTAACCCTATTTTTGATTGCGCTACAATTATTTTTCCGTGCTTTGTAACTGGTTCTACGAGCCAGTCGCCTGGTACAAGATTTTGCGTGTGTTCTGCTTTACTCATTACTTGTTCTTGTACTACTTTTGCAAGCGTGATAAGAAGCACTCCTCCGCCAAGGAGTATTCCAATCAACAGAAGCATCCAACCAAGGGTTCCTGGAAGCAACAGCAAACCTAACAGACCGCCAGCTAAAAAAACTGCTGCTATTGCTTTAATAATTGCTGTTTGTTTGTTCTTGTTTACTTTTTGAAGTGCTTTCTTCACGCGTTTGTAACGTACAATAATAATACCTATGAAGTAGAGCATACTATATGCGCTACCTGCAACAAAGATTGCAAGAATAATGCTGCCTAAGAGTGGCCATGACCAATTCAGGATAATACTTTGTGGTCCAAAGAATAGTATGCCGTGTAGTGCGCCAAGGCCCATAAGCATTTTAGCGTCACCGCCCCCCCATTGTCCGCTATAAAAAAGAAATGCTGCAATGACATAGGCAACTCCTAGTCCTGCAAGAACATTCAAAAGTGGCCACCATGTGTTTGTTGAAAGGCTGTTAATAGCACCAATTCCAATACCTAAAGCGATTAATGTAAAGTTCAAAAGGTCAGGGACTTCTCTTCTATCAAAGTCGGTAATTGATCCGAGTGTGAGTCCAAGGGTACTAATTGTTGCAATAAGCCAGAATGGAAGCATGATGTGTTGGATTTGTAAAGCTATATAAATTTCTCTATTTTTTTAGAAGGGAATCCAGTTTGTTGCATGATCTTTAATGATGTGGTGAATAGTGTATTTCAAAAAATGTTTCTGGTATTTGTTTTTGAACTCTGAGAGAAAGGTGTGGAATTCTTTTTGTGAAGGAAAATACGCAAGTACGGTAAAGTCGTAGGTGCCAATTGTGTTGTAAATATACTGGACATGTTTACTTTGAATAAGGTGTTCTTGGATAATTGTTTTCCAGTTTGGATCTTTGAGAAGAATTTCAAGGTGTATGGAAAGATAGTTTGCACTTTGTAAGTTATAGGTGCTCACGTATCCGGCTATGATTTTTTTTTCTTCGAGTTTTTTAATTCGGTAGGTTATTTTTGATGAGGTGGTGTTTTGTTGTTTGGCTATACGTAGTATAGGTACTCGTGCATTGATGCTGAGTTCACGTAAGATATGTTTGTCAAGTTCATCAATATCCTCGCTTTTGTGGGATTGCAGGGGTAAGTGAATGGCTTGTTGTTTGGAAGTGAATCCAAGAAATGTGCTTGGACTTCGGGTAATACGTGTCATGCTATCCACGCGCCGATCAATAATGTGTTTGCCAAATAAAGAGAGAAATTCCCCTAGTTCCTCAAGAGCTTGGGTTTTTGAAGGATATGCTGCTATCATAAATACATCAAATTCACCTTCAACTTTAGCAAAGGCTAGTGTAGATGTTTTGCTAATGATGAATTGTATGATTTGCTCTTCTTGTTTGAGTTGTATACTTCCATATTTGTAATGTATTAGGTAGTATGTGTAACCGAGCTTTGATCCGTTGAAAAGAATCATAAATTCTTTGAAAAATTTCTTCTGACGGAGTCTGCGAAGTCGAGCTCGAACATTCTCTTTGGAGAGAAGAACAGTCTTAGCTAACTGATTAACTGGAATTCGTGAATTTGTGTCTAAAGCGGTAACAATTTGCACATCCTTCTTATCTGTGGGCATATATTACAAGTATTTACAATATTATATAAATTTTTTTGTAAATATGTGTTTTTTTGTACAATTTGGTTTTATATATCTCTCGCACCCATATACTTACATGGAGATAACAAGTTTGAATCATTTGCTGGCACAAACTATCCCAGTAAAATCACTTATCGGCAAGCCTGTATTGTGGAAAGATGGGACTGAATTAGGTGCTATTACAAGAGTTCATGTACGTGTGAATAAGAAAATAATAGCAGGTGTTTCATTTTCCTTACCTAATGATGCTAAACAAGTGCATTTCTTAGGCTCAGAATTTATACAGACAGTATCTCCAAATGAGATAATTACAAACATAATGCCAAGCGATTTGTTTACTGATAAGCAGATTTATGATGCGCAAGGCAATTTATTGGGCACGGTCCAATCTGTTGTTTGCAAAAAGGACGAATCGTTCTTTGAAGGTATGCTTGAGATAAAAAAGGCTCAAGAAATTTCCTTTGCATCTATGGAGGATGTAGTATTATGTTCATCAAAAATAGTAGTAGATACAGAATAGGAGGAATAATATGAAAAAAATAGTCTTGGTAATAGCTCTACTGGCAGTAACTCTTTTAGTTGCATGTTCAGGAGAAATTGATGCGAATCTTGACGCAGACTTTCAAGATGAGGACAATGATATGAACAACGAACAATACGAAGATGATGAAGCATCAGGTAGTGTTGTCGTTGGTGTAACTGATGCTCGAGCGAATTTCGAAAACGTGAACGAAATCGAAATGACGATTGATGAAGTTGCAATTTATTCAGAAAGCGAAGGTTGGGTACAAATATCTGACGAAACAACAACTTATGCTTTATTTGATTTGAATGCACGTCAAGAATTTGAAATGATGGCGGAATCGGACGTTCAAAGAGATGATTACACTCGTGTCAAATATGATATTGAAAGTGTAGTTATTGTCCAAGATGATGGCAGTAGAGAAAACGCACAAGTTCCAAATGATGAATACGTCATGGATTACAATTTTGCTGTTGAAGCGAATGAAACAACTGCGTTACAGCTTGATGTCTTAGCAAATGAATCCTTATATGTCTCCGAAGAAGGAGAATATGTGATGGCTCCAGTAACAACTATCCAAGCAACCAATGATGCTGAATATACGGTACAAAGCAACGGAGTACTTATGGTCACTTCAGGAAGTGCCTCAGCAACTCAGAAGTTTGGAATGAACATTGATGGTACTGTTGGTATTGGTTTAGGTATTGCATCTGACGCAGTAATTACAACAAATGTTCTTGGCGGATTAAGTCTGGGAACATCTACCGATACTACGAGTTCAGGAGATGAAACGAGCATTTCCGGTTCAGGTTTTTTAGGAATCAATTAGATTCCACGCACACACCACACCCTTAACTCTCTGCCGCAAGGTAGAGGGTTATTTTTTTACTCTCACAATGCCAATAGGCAATCATACTTACGTCATAAAGAAATCATGAGGTGATTAAAACATGACAACAGAAAACAAACTACACGTATTACCGCGAGATAATGGTTGGGCCATTAAGCGCGAAGGTAACAGTCGTGCAAGCCGTATCTTTGACACCAAAAGAGGTGCAGTTGCGAAAGCAAAAAATATGGCAGCACATGACGGTTACGTCTACGTCCATAACAAGGACGGAGCAATCCAGCGAGTTGAGAACGGATCTATGGTTGATATTCCATCAGGTACGATGAGTAATCAAAGAATACACGTTCTTCCACTGGAAGGAGACTGGGCAGTAAAATCAGAAAAAACGCAGAAACCATCCCGAGTCTTCAATACAAAATACAGCGCAATTCGATATGCGCACCAAATGGCAGATAGAAACAATGCTGCAATGGTAGTGCACAAAGATAACGGTGCAATTAATCATGTGGATATTCCACCGCATTTTACATCGCCCGTTTCAGCACTATTGCATCTTCGTTAGAAACGGAGATTAAACCCCTCAGGGGATTTTTTTTAATAGTAAAACAATTTAATAGTAAAACAATATAGTAAACAACTAACAGGAGGTACACTATGGCATTAC
>CAZHNR010000028.1:0-13498 GCA_964534065.1 uncultured Methanosarcinales archaeon | reverse complement strand
ACTACGATTCGATAAAGAAAAGATTAGCTTCCCGTTCCCGCAAATGGCTGTTCACATGCACAAATAGGCTTCGGTCTACTTTTTTTCTTTTACTATTTTTTCTTAAGAAGTAATTCATTAAATATAATTTAGAAAATTCCTTTCAAATGTTGTTGATATTCTTCTGAAAGTCGGTACTCAATCATTTCATCTGCTGTCGCAGGGAGTGTTCGACCGCCACCGCCATAAATTTGTTTAAGCGTTGCTTCAACAAGTCGTTCCGCTTCTTCAGGATAGAATTTCATGCGTTCCTGTCCGTGTATAGAGAAGAGTAATTCGTTTTCATCATTCAAATGTGCTTTGTAGCTCCCTTGGTGTTGTAAATGAATAGAAAAGCCATATTTTGTATTAGCGTTTCGAGGAAATTCTTGACTATGTGAAATGAACAGATGTTTACGACTCATACCTCCACCAACAACAGTGTAGGCGCCAGAAGCATAAGTGGTTGCTTTTGCTTTCGCCTGAATTTGTGGAAGCATATGAGAAACATATGATTCTCCTTTTAGTTCTTGCACGTAGCGTATTGCAATGCAAAGAAGAGCTGGCTCTGTAGAATGATATCCTGAGATTCGTTGAGTTGCTTTTTTATCCACAGGTCGAAAGTTTGAAGGCCGTCCTAAAGGATTTAGAATCGCGGGCTGTGATACGTCTTTACTCCATACTCGAAGGTCTCCGTGCATGTCACCGCCTATACTTCTTTTCAAAGTCTTTCCATTTTTTTCTATGGTCCACGTATCCTTCACTCGATCGTAGTCTTTTTCCTGAAAATTTAGTGCACCCATATACAACATTTCATCAAGCGACAAGGGAATATTTTGTTTTTTGAACTTTGCAAGTTCTTGTGCATTTGTAAGCATACAGTATGCAGGCATACCTGTAAGAAGAACTGCATCGGTGTCGCTAACTGGTATACGTTCACCGTTTTTCTCCCAAAACCCTATACTTGAGATGGTTTGATCAAAAAGAGTGAGTTGATATGGATTAAGAGGTTCCCTCTCTTTGCGCCAGTCAATACGCTGCCATTCTTGTAAGAGTGATTTGTCATCCTTGAGAACATCATAGAAACCTTCTTTTTTGATTTCTTCAATTTCATGATTGTATAACTCATCCGTATCAATCATTCCAAATTGCAATTTTAAAGCATCAAAATCTTTTAAGTAGTTGTAGAGTTTTGGATTTAAAGCTTGTTCAGGTTCTTCATACAGGAGATAGGTACTAGGATGTAACATAAAAGACCAAAATCAGTTACAGAATATAAAGTTAACTTTGATAGCTTTCTTTGGAGACTTTATAATATGTTTTAGCTTTATCGGCTTCTTCCTTGTGGTTCACAATTGGTTTTGGATAATCAGAATCGGAAAGTCCTAGTGGACGGTTCTTTTCCATGTTATGAATTGCTTTTGCTTCTAGGTCGCGAAGTTCTGAAATCCATTTCTTGATATATTCACAGTCCGGATCAAAACGTTCTTGTTGTCGCCATGGACTAAATATTCGAAAGTAAGGTGCGCCGTCAGCGCCAGTAGATGCTGACCATTGCCAGTTTCCATTGTTCTGTGCTGGGTCATAGTCGAGTAAGTACTGTGCGAAGAATCGTTCTCCCCACCGCCAATCAATATGCAAATCTTTCGTTAAAAAGCTTGCAACTACCATGCGCACACGGTTGTGCATATATCCTGTTTGTACAAGTTCTCGCATGCCTGCATCGACCAAGGGAAATCCTGTTTTTCCTTCTTTCCAACGATTGAATTTTTCTTCATTATTTTCCCACTCCACTTCTTCAAAGCTTGGATTAAACGCGTGACCATAGACTTTAGGGAAATGATGACTAATAGCGTAATAAAATTCTCTCCAATAGAGTTGGCGAAGGAGTGCGTGTTCTCTGCCAAGAGCTTCCATGATAAAATAAGCGACTTCGCGGACACTTACGGTACCAAATTTATGATGAGCTGAGAGGTGTGTCGTTGCATCTTTAATTGGGAAGTCTCGTGTCTTTGAATAATTTTGATAATCTGCTAATGATTCTAGAATGTTAATTGCTGCCTTTCGTCCAGGCTGAACTGCCATTTCAAGTTCGTTATCAATAGTAATATCTTCAAAGTTAATTTGATAGTCATCACGTATTCGCCTGAATGTACCGCTCTCAGTATGTGGTGCTGCTATGTCATGTTTCATTCCTTCTTTATAGAATGGTGTAAATACGCGGTAAGGTTTTCCTTCTTGATTTTTGATGATGTCAATAGGATGTAAAAGAGCATCTTCGTAACTGTGCCATTGTACCTTATGTTTTTCACAGATGGCTTTGAGTTGTTCATCTCGCTTTTTGCTAAAGGGAGTGTAATCTGCATTCACATAGACTGCGCTTACATCTTTTTCTTTGATAAGAAATTCTAGTATGTTTTGAGGATCTTCTTTGTATATATGGAGTTTACTTTCTTTTTCTTTGAGCGCTGCGTCCAGTTCTTCAAGACTTTTCACAAGAAAGCGAAAACTATGCTCTGCAAAGTACTCGTTTTGTTCTCGTTGTTGCCTAGGGTCAAAGATGAAAATAGGAAGAACTTCCTTGCCAGTCTTGAGGGCTTCGTTCAAGGCAGTATTATCGACAAGGCGATAATCGCGTCGAAAGAGATGAATAACAGTCATAGAACTTCAGTCTCGTTGCTCCTTTTTAGGCTTTGTGAAAATGCGGCCAGCACGTAACTTTATAAATAGAAGATTTTTTATGTCTACTCATGCCTGAAAACCATTCATGCATCTATGTGCAAACTGCACAAGAAGCAAAAGAAGCAGTAACTGAATTACAGCAAGAAAAAGAGCTTGCTATTGATTTAGAATGTGAAAATAATCTGCATCATTATGGCATGTATATTTCTCTCGTACAAATTGCAACTCGAGATAAACAATGGGTTTTTGATATTATTCAGCTAGGTTCTCTTGCTGGCCTTACCTCTATTCTTGAAAATGATTCTATAAAAAAAGTATTTCATGACGTCAGTTTTGATTTACGTATTCTTGCTCATGAGTTTGATTGTCATCCTAAGTTTATTCGAGACACTAAACTTGCTTCCACGTTCTTGCAAAAAGATAATGTGGGGTTAAAGGAATTAATGAAAGAATACTTCGGTCTTGAGAAAAAAAAGAAATTTCAAATGGCTGACTGGACTGCACGTCCTCTCAAACCAGGCATGCTTGCCTATGCTGCTGACGACACGACACATCTTCTTGAACTTCATGATAAACTTTCCAAGCAACTTAAAGAACGAAATCATTATGCATGGTATAAAGAAGAATGTCAAGATCTTGAGCATCGAACTTGGGAGCAAAAACTTCCAGTATTTAACGAAATGAAAGGATTCAAAAAGTTAAATGATGTACAAAAAACTCAAGTTGAACTCTTGTTTAATTTCAGAGAAAAACTCGCGCAAAAAGTTGATAAGCCTCCGCATTTTGTTATTGGGAATAAGAAAATTATGGAAGTCGTGAAACAACCACCTACATCTCCTGGTAAATGGAAAGCTATTCAGGGCGTACATCCTATTGTTCGCAGACAGGCTGACAGATTTTTCCAATTGATGCAAAAAGGCCGGCAGAATCCTCATAACTTCGTGCAGGAAAAACCTAAACGTTACAACTTGGTACAAAGAAATCATTTTGCAAAACTTAACCGTGCAAGAGAACGAGTTGCAAAAGATACGAAACTCTTGCCTCATGTAATTCTCAACAAGGATCAAATGCAACATATTGTACTTGAGCAGAATTTTGATTGCTTGCGACCTTGGCAGGAAAAACTTTTATCTCCTTATCTATAGGGTTGTAATGATGCATTGGTTTCTTTATCGAGAAAAGCAACGGTACGTATTTCTTTATACACTTCTTCTTTTGGTTCCTGTATATAATTGGAATCTAGTTCTAGGAGGAGGTTAAGATGTGCACTTGCTGCTCGCGGACGGTCCAATGCTTCTTTGGAAACGATGTGTTGCGCGTAAGGATTATGGACTGTTGAAACATAGGCTACAGCAAGTATTTTCCCCTCGATACTAAATGGGTACATAGTATCTGAGAACTGAAGAGCGGCATTTCCTACATTGTATTTTGCTGAAGCAAGTGATGGTATGTGGTGGTACATTTCTTTAGCGACATGTTGAAGAAAGGCTTTTTGTTCGCAGGTATTATTCACGTGAGGTCGTAGCCAACCTTGTACTTGATAGTTCGTTGCATGTATGTCATTTTGGTGTTGTATGAATTCTTTCATAATTCTTTTTATGAGTGTAGTATGTTTTCGGAGATGATGGTAATATTGAGGTTTCAATCGAAGATAACTCAAGTGTTCTTCTTGTTTAAGTTCTAAGTTACTTCTAAAATAGCTAAGATCTTGACGTATGTTGCGGACAAAACCTTTCTCGTACAGCGACCGCACCAAGTCAGTGTTACTTATCTTATTACCAAAAGGGTTGTTGATTTCATCCTTAGCACACACTCCGATTATTTTTTTATCTGGGGTTACTATCTCATACAAAAGTGTTCGATGAGCTACTTCTTTTTCTTCAGTATCTTCATCATGATGAGGTGGTGAAATAGTAATTTTTCTTCCATCTACAATTCCTTTTTGCACGAGTGTATACTGTGGATCATGGAGTATAAGTGTATTAAAGTTTGTAAGAAGTCCGCCTAATTTTTGTATTTCTTCGATTTCAGTATGGAATGCTTCTGTCCTTGTAATATCTATTCCTTTTTTTTGACAATAGACATCTATAGTTCTGGGGTTCATAGGGCATCAACAATATATTGGCTTTGGTAATTGTGATACAGAAACATGCCTTGTATTCGTTTTTTTATTTCGGACTTGCGTAATTTTTTGACGTCTTTTTTGTATAGTGGAAAGTGTTTGAAATTACGTCGCAACGTTTCATCAGCTAAACCTGGTGTCTGTATTAATTCGTCTGTTGGCACATAATGAGTATAATGGTTTTTTACTTCGGTTGTGAGTGCAATTCCTATGAGTGTACCATCTAGTTCTAGGGGTTCTACTTTTTCGATGACTTGGTTACTTGGAAGAATCATTCGTTTCCCTGATACTGGATGGGTACTTGCATACTTGAAGGTTGTATTCTGTTGATGTTTTAGTAATGAGTTGAATTCGCTTTCACTTGCGATAAAACTTAAAAGTTCATCCTCTATGTTTGAGTTTCCAAGAGGTTTTTGTAGTGCACTTCCAAGAAGGAATGATCTGGTGTGGTTTATATGTTTCATTTCTTCGTACTCTTCAAAATAATTGCTTTCACTGTTATGTAAAAGAGGGTAAATGGCATTGATGTTTTCCTGAACAGATTCAAGGTGTGATGCCTTGAGGCTAGCGCGGAGAGGATACAATGTTTCTCGTTCATACGCTACGGTAAATTTCGGGTTTTTTTGTCCTGCCAAGCTATACATTAACGAACTGAATGTTCCATCAGGATCACTTGACCTTCGCGCTCGTAAGTAGATTTCAATTGCTTCATTTGGTTCCACAGGGTGATTATAGCTGTTAACTCTCAGGGCAGCGTATGCTCCTATTAATTCATCGTCTGTCTCTGCAAAGACTGGAGTGATAAGCTCAGCGATCTCGATACTTCCTTCTTCATCTTCATCGTACTCCAATGTATGCTCAACAAGTAATTGATCGTTAATATTGTAGGGAAGCAAATACTCCAAATACTCTTCATAACTTGTACAGATGCCATTTATTCGACGCAATCTTTTTAGGTCTCGCCGACTAAAGTCATAAAACTGACTAGGATCTTCTCCTTCGTCAAAGAGTAATTGATTTATTGTTTGTTGACGTGTCATTGTTGTATCATTGACTTGCCTTCTGGCGTGAACAAGATTGCTTTATGTAGGCGTTCTTGATATTTGAATGGGTGTTTCTGTGCTTCGTAGTTTGGCACACTTCCATTGCCGTACTCAAATTGATAAAATGCAGGTGTATTCATAAGTGAAGAAAGATCTTTCGTATAATCTGACTTGGCATCTACTATGTATGTTGCTCCAATGACTTTGCTATTGAAGACGATGGGTAGCACATATTCTTCTAATGCATATCCTTGCACTCCTTGAGCTGTTTGGGTAAATGCAGCGCATTCATAAAAATTATATTTACCTTCTGCTTCAGTAAAAGCATCGATGAGTTGATCAAGGTGAATGATGTTTCCATCTTTTTCAAATTCAATATCGGTCCCATGCACATTCTGTATGAGATTATATTTTTTATCTTGAGTTGTCTTGTTTTGTATTGTTTCAAGATGTGAGAAATGTATGCCTGTAATCTTGACTTTCAAGAATTTGTTTATGATACTCTTTATCAATAAGAAGGGAAGTTATTATTCCTCTCGCTTGAGACGCGGTTTGCCCGTATCTTTGCACATCCATATTGAACTTTTTTTCTGTTGCTTTTAGCGACTGTTGACCGTAGCTTATATAATCTTCTTCAGGAATATCAAGAGAGCTGCGCACAACGCGAACTCCCACATACATCTTTATTTCATTGTCTTTACTGTATGTTTGTACTGCGTCTAGAATCTTTAGAAGTGGCTTCGTTTTATCTACGGTAGCAAAGTCTTTCACAAAAAAATGTAATGGGTCGGATAATTTTTTACTAAGTGACCAAACAAACTCATTATAGCTTTGGGAGACGCCCATAATTCTTCGAGTACTACGTAAATACTCTACGCGTTCAAAAGAATCTGGAACTTTGTCTAGCTTTGCTTGTTTGAAGAGCCAGTCACTAACTGCCATCGTATGGACCTCCGTAAAATACTTCCATATAGCTATCTTTGTTTACTCGTACTTCGCTAATCTCGTGCTTAATAAATCCGTTGAGTTCTTGAAGAACTTCACGGGAACTGAGTTGATTTAATTTATCTGCAAGGATAATGAAATTTGGATCTGGATCAAATTTATAGGCAGGTGTTTTTTCCGCTTCCGCTTCTAATGCTTTCTCGAGTGAAAATGGATTTCGCTGTAATGGTATATTTTGCGCCCACGTGTAAGGGATGAGTTGAATATATTCAGTGTATATACCATACACTTTATTATTTTTAACAAGAGGTCCTGTAGCTTCTAATAAACTTGCGTAGAGTTTATCTTTGAGATTTTCAAGTATTTTATTGCCTATAGTATCAAGGTCTAGTGACTGGTAGTGTCGATTAATCCAAATATTTTTTGGTCTGTAGAAAATATTGCTTTGAATTACTTTACCTTGTTCTCGCGTGCGAAGTACTTTGTTTTTTACTGCACTTAGTTTGATGCTCGTATCAAAATAAGAAGCCTTAATGCCCTGATTCGCAAGAAAAAGTTCTTTTGAGCTTGTATGTTTCTCCAAGGTAAATCATCTATCTCGTGATGAGTTTAAATAATTTTTGCTACTCCAGAGGTACAGACCGTTTCATTTATAAATAAGCGGGGCTTTTATCTTGTTCATGGAATCATTTGAACTTATTACTCGGAACTTACAAGAGGTTGTCGATGAAGACAAGCTAAAAACTATTCTTCAAAATCGATCGCTTAAGGTATATTGGGGAACTGCACCTACGGGCAGGCCACATATAGGGTATTTTGTTCCGATGTTTAAGATTCGTGATTTACTAAACGCGGGCTGTGAAGTAACTATTCTTCTTGCTGACGTACATGCTTTCCTTGATAATTTGAAATCCTCGGTGCAACAGCTTGAAGCTCGAACAGAGTATTACAGATTTATTATTACGGAGATGCTCAAGTCTGTAGGTGCTGATGTTTCTGCTCTTAAATTTGTTACAGGAAGAGATTTTCAGTTGGACGCAAAGTATACGTTTGATATGTATAAGATTGCAAGTCTTGCTTCAACAAGGGACGCGACACGTGCCGGCGCTGAAGTGGTAAAACAAGTAGAAAATCCTAAACTTTCTGGTTTATTATATCCTATACTTCAAGCCCTTGATGAGCAGTATTTGGAAGTTGATGCTCAGTTTGGTGGTGTTGATCAAAGAAAAATTTTTATGTTTGCAAGAGAGTATCTTCCACAACTCGGTTATGAGAAGCGAATTCATTTGATGAATCCGATGATTGGCGGCCTTGGTGAAGGTGGGAAGATGAGTGCAAGTGACGCAAATTCCAAAGTAGATATTCTTGATACGCCAAAGCAAGTGCAAAAAAAGTTGAACAAAGGACATTGTATTGCTGGTGACAGTGACAATTTCTTTATTGATTTTGCACGTATTGTCATGTTTCCACATTTAGGAGATCAAGGCAAAGACTTTATTATTGATAGGCCTGAGAAATTTGGTGGTCCAATTACCTACAAAACTTATGATGATCTTGTTGCAGCTTTTCAGAAGGAAGAATTACATCCGCTTGATTTGAAGATGGGACTTGCTGCTTACATTAATAGTCTTTTAGCGCCGATCCAAGAGGCTGCGAAAGCACAGGAGATTGAGAAATTAGTTGCTTCAGCGTACGAGAACTAGGTTTTTTCAAATAGCTTTGTAAGAGTTGTAGCTCTTTTTTGAATTGTTTATTTGTTGAACGAAAAACTAGAGTGGCTCCTTCCTTTTCTGTGCCTGTTTCTACACGTACTTTATAGCTTCTTCTATATGATGAACTCAGATGAAGATTTCTAATGATATAGTTTTCCAGCGGAGGGGATGTGGTAAATGCTTCTTCTTCAGGAATTTCTGTTCGGTGTACACTAAGAAAAAATCCTGTTTGCAAATCTGAAATATATGGTGCGGTAACAACGAGAGGTTTGTAATTGAATTTGTGATACTGTGCTTGTCTCAGCTGAAGCCATTCGGTTTCTTCTACATGGCTTTTTTCAAGTTCTGTTTCACTCATGTTGTGTTTTTGAATATACTCGGGTTGAAGTAGGCCACTTTGTGTATGTAATATTTTTGCTCTGTAGTATCCAGTGTGTTTTTCGGCTTGAGAAATATCGCTTCCTGTATTTTTTTTCGTACGAAGCCAGTTCAGTCGCGCCCAGTCACTGGGGAAAAAATTATACCACTGTTTACCTTGCGAGTCTCCCATATCTAGACAGACGATGTCTGAGTATATAAATTTCCCCAAAACCTTAAAAACAAGCACGTCTGTCTTTTTTATGATGTTTCTCAAAGAACTTTCCCTCACTAATATTCGAAGCTACACGAGTCAAAAAATTAGTTTTGAAGAGGGTATTACTTTGCTTGCTGGTGACATTGGCAGTGGAAAGACGACGATTCTTCTTGCTTTGGAATTTGCATTATTTGGAATTCTTCGAGGAAAAACTAGCCCTGCTGAACTTCTTCGCCACGGTGAAACAAAAGGTGAAGTAAAGCTGTTCTGCGTACTGCAAGATAAAGAAGTTATTATTACTCGGGGTCTGCGTCGTCGGGGTTCAACTATTAGTCAACTTCCTGGCGAGCTGAGTGTTGACGGCGTAACTGAGGAACTCGTTCCAACAGAACTCAAAGCAAAAATTCTTTCCTTACTAGGTTATCCTGAATCTCTCCTTGCAAAATCTACAAACCTTTTTCGTTATACAGTCTACACGCCTCAGGAACAGGTGAAACTTATTCTTCATGAAAGCGTTGATGAACGCAAAGATGTGATACGAAAAATATTTCAAATTGATAAGTATCAAGTGATTGCTACAAATACTGCAATATATACAAGTTATCTCCGTGAAAAACTTGCCCATCTTCAAGGACAACTAGAGGATGTAAAGACTTTGAAGGAACAGCAAGTGGCTCAGACTCAAGAATTGGAGTTAGTACAACAGCAGTTACCAAAAGTACTTGAAAAAGTTAAGGTTGCAAAAGAGCGCGTGCGTAGTGACGAAGAAGCCTTGCAAGTTTTAGAGAAAGAGCAGGTAAAACAACAGGAACTGAGAAATACGTTTCAGCTAGCGCAAAATGAAGTACGTCATGCAACTTCAGTTCTTGCTATGCAACAAAAACGACAGGAAGCCCTTGAAGGAAAAAAAGAAGAGAAGATTATTCCTCCTCAATTTTCTGATGAGAGTCTGTCCAAGGCACAAGTTTTACTGCAAAAGTGTCAAGAGAAAAAAGAAAAACTTTCTTCTCGAATTGGTGAAATTAATGCAAAAAAATCTATGTTCTCAAGTAATTTATCTGACTTGACGATGTGTCCGACATGTAAGCAAGAAGTCACACAGGAACATAAAGATAGCCTTCATAAAAAGCAGGAAGATCAAAAAGCGATGCTTGAAAAACAATTGCAACAATTTAAGGAAGTACTTACTGCAACGGTAGCTAAGGATACAGCAACTCGTGAGAAAATACAAGTTCTTCTTAAACAAAAACAAGAATTTGCTTTGTATCAACAACGTCTTGTTCAGCAAAAAAAACAAGAAGCTGAACTGCAACAAGTCAAACAAGATATTCAGGAACAAAAAAAACTTCTTGAGCAAAAAACGCTTGCGCTGCAGAAGTTGCAAAAGCAAGTAGATGATCTTCCAAAGATTACTGTAGTTCCAAAACAGGAAGCGCTTCGTCTTTCCCGTCAACAATTACAATCTGCTCTGCAGGAACAGACAGCACTGCAAACAAGAGAGAAGATTGCCAAAAAAACCTTGGATGAGTTAGCAGTAACCATCGCGCAAAAAGAGAAACTCGCTAAAAAAGTTGAGTATCTTAAGGGTGTTCGAACATGGTTGCAGGAGTTATTCCAGCCCTTGGTGAAAGTTATGGAAAAACGTGTATTGCTTCGTGTCTACCAAGAGTTTCAGGCGTATTTTACGCAGTGGTTTTCTTTGCTTGTAGCTGATGAAGAATTAGAGGTGCGTTTGGATACTGATTTTACTCCGCTTGTGCAACAGCAAGGTTTTGATACGACGATTACTAATCTTTCTGGTGGAGAAAAAACAGGTGTTGCTCTTGCGTATCGTTTAGCTTTGAATAAAGTGTTAAATGATTATTTCTCCTCATTACATACCAAGGGTTTGTTAATTCTTGATGAGCCAACTGATGGTTTTAGCAGTGAGCAAATTGATAGGTTACGTGAAGTCTTTGAACAGATTGGTGTCAAGCAATTACTTCTTGTTTCACACGAACCTCGATTAGAATCTGTTGCAGATCATGTAGTGCGTGTGCAAAAACAACACCATACAAGTCTTATTGTTTGAAGTACAGTCTTTCCATAACAATTCCGTCTACAACATTGAGAAGTTCATCGTTCTTTCCGTCTTGGTTGGTATCTAAAATATGGTATTCAATATTGAGAAGTGGGAATCGAATAACGGTACTGTCTGATCGCCCATCGTTATTACTATCTTTGAAAAGTTCTTGTTTGAAGAGTTCATCTGTACCGTTAACAAAATAATCATAATGGAGGGTGTTTGTTTGATAGTTTTTCCCTGATCCGTTATCGCGATTGCGATATGTTTGCACATTCTCTTTTTGACGTTGTCCAAGAGCTGTAAAATGCATATCTTGGCCTAATGTATCAGTAAGCTGTCGAAAAAGAAGTTCTTCTTGCTGTGCAACGATACTGTCTTTTTGCGTTGTTTGGCTGTAGCTGAGTGTTCCTACGAGAAGTCCGGAGAGTGCGAGTGCAGTTTTGATATTCATAGGTGTAGTGGAGTCACTAGAGTATATAAATATTACGAAAAACACTACGAAAGAGTGATGACAAGAAGAAATATGTGTAAATTCAGGAGATGCACGTCGAAAGACTTATAAATCATAAACTCCTCGTCCATACTAGTAGGTGGGAAGTCTCTTAGGAGAGGGTGTAGGTATGAAATTACAAATGAAAATTCTTATGGTTATTTTGGCAGTAACACTTCTAGCATTGCCTCTGGCATCTGCTTCTTTCGTAACTGTGAATCCAGCAAATGCTACGGCGAATCAAATTTATTTTGATGAAGTCGCGCACTATGATTTAACAATTATTAACACAGATCAAGTAGACCGTGTATTCGTATGGTCAGCAAATCCGGTTGAGTGGCTCATTGATACGCCATCAAGCACTATAGTTCCTGCTGACAGTCAAGTGACGGTTCCTATTAGTTTACGACCTCGACCATCTAATTTTAGAGGTGCTGGATTTTATGTCGTTCCTTTGACGGTGAGTAATTCTGTGGAAACTATTAATTCTCAGCTAAGTGTACGTATTAAGAGTACGCAAGATAGAGATTTAAATTACAAACCTTCTGTTGCTCTAGGAGCAAGTATAGATTCTACGGTGAACCCGCAAGAACTTGTTTCTGTACAATTGCAAATTCGAAACCGTAATATTTTAGATATTGATGAACTGCAAGTAAGTGTTAATGGTGAACACTTTGAAGGTACAGATAGTTTTCCTTTAGGGGGCCTTGAAGAACGTACTGTTGAATACCGATATGATATTGATGATGCGTTAGAGCCTGGTTCCTATGAACTTGTAGTTCGACTTATTTACGAAGATGCGGTTATTAGTGAAGTGAAAAAGTTCTACGATGTGGGTTCTTTTAGTCAGATTGACAGGGAAAGCGTTGTCTCAAGCTCTTTATTCAAAAAAACTACTATTACTACGTTGATGAATGATGGAAATGTACTTCGTCAAGTTACAACAAATATCAGTATCCCTTGGTATAAAGCACCCTTCACTTCCGTTGATGTAGAAGCGAATGCGTACGATAGACAATCACGAGGAGTATACAATCTCAATATTGCTTCACAGGAAACAGTAACTATCACTGTAGTAAATAATTATAGGTCAATTCCAATACTTATCTTTATCATTGTGTTGATTATTATCTTCTACTTCCAAACAAGATCGCCAATGGTTATTAGCAAACAAACCATTGTTACAGGACGTGATGAAGAAGGAATTAGTGAAATGAGGGTACGTATCTTTATTCGAAACCGCTCACCAAAACCCTACTATAACGTACGACTCATCGATAGAGCACCAAGTATTGCTCATGTCGTTGCAAAAGGTGGCCTAGGAGTTATCGAACCTTCAAAGATTATCACAACGGAAAAACGTGGTACTATCATCAAGTGGGATTTCGAGAATCTTGATCCTTACGAGGAACGAATCGTTACCTACACGATAAAAGCACGACTAAAAATTATTGGTCACTTAGGCTTACCTCCAACACGGATGAAGTTTGAGAATCAGAAAGGAAAACAACGAACAACTCAGTCAGGAAAAACTCTGATTGGAACTCGTTAATTCCGCAATTTTTTTCTTTATTTTTTTCTAATGCTAAGCAAATCTTTATAAATCAAGTTTAAGTCCTTAGTAGTCAGCTGTTCACATTATCCCTCCTTAGCTCAGCTGGTAGAGCGTCCCGCTGTAGGTGTTGTCCGACGCTAACCACACACATACGTGGTACGGATGAAAGGCAATCAGCATAAACGGGAAGGTCGGTGGTTCGAGTCTGCCAGGAGGGACTTTATTTTTGGGTTATTGATAAACCTGTCCTTTTTTTTACGCTTTATAAATAAAATTCCTGTGTTTATCCCAT
>CAZHNR010000027.1:664-13556 GCA_964534065.1 uncultured Methanosarcinales archaeon | reverse complement strand
TTTGCAATGAGAACAGTTCGGTCCATCAAAGGTTTTCCACTTTTTGGATCCTTAAGTTCAGGGAATTCCTTGACAACTTCAGTCATTTCGTTTCCTCGTTCACCGCAACCAACATACACAATTATTTGTGCGTCGCACCATTTTGCAATTGCTTGTTGCGTGACCGTTTTTCCACATCCGAAAGGACCAGGAATAGCACATTGTCCACCCTTCACTGTTGGAAAGAAAAAATCATAAATACGTTGTCCAGTTTTAAGCGGAACATTCGTTGATACTTTATTCTTGTAAGGACGAGGAGTTTTTACCGGCCATTTTTGCTTCATATACAAAGGAGTCTTACCGATATACGCTACAGGATCATTAACTGTTAGTTTTGCTTTTTTAATCTTGGAAATTTTTCCAGAAACACCAACAGGAACAAGAATCTTATGCGTGATAAGACTTGTCTCATCTACTGTACCAATAATTTGACCTTCAGTTACGTCATCGCCAGATTTTACTGTCGGAATGAATTCCCATTTTTTCTCATAATCAAGAGCAGTAACTTGAATACCTCGAGTGATGAAACTTCCAGCTTGTTCTTGAATTTTCTCAAGAGGTCTTTGGACACCATCATACATTGCGGTGAGCACACCAGGTCCTAGTTCTACAGACAAAGGTTCTCCCGAAGAGACGACTGGTTCGCCAGGAGTGAGACCGTCAGTTTCCTCGTAGACCTGAATAATTGTTTCTTTCCCTCTTATCTCAATAATTTCACCGAGTAGATTTTCTTTTCCTACTGCAACGACATCATTGATTCGAGGATTAGTAATTTTTGTAGCAGTGACCACAGGTCCTGCGATTGCGACTATTTTTCCCATTGTTTTACGACTCCAATAGTATTTTTCATAAGATTTTCAATAAAATCAGTACTTGCCTCACCGTTTCGGTAAGGAATTTTTATGAGTGTTTTTTCTGTTTTTACGTGTTGCACTTTCTTGAGGAGTAACTCGTCAAGCATAACGACATCATGCTTTGCCTGATGAATCAAAGACTCTAGTTCTTCCTTAGATGATTCCAAAGATACCTCATAGACATCTTTAATACCACACAAACCAAAACCAATAGTGGTATGTGTTGTTCCAATAAGCGTTATCATATGAAGGCCTCCTCTATCTGCTCAGGTGCGAACTGTGCATGCGATAGTTTGAGAAGAATTCTCAAGTTTTTAATTTCAATAATATTACTTACATAATACGAAACCATTTGGTTTAAGGAGAGTGGTTGTTGCATCGCCAATGCCGAAGCATAGACATCAAAACCATGATACAAACCTTTGAATATGTCAGTTACTGTTGTTGCTTCTGCAATAAACTCATGCAAGTAGGTGTGTTCTAAAGCTTGTTTTACTTCCTTGACTGTCTTTGCCTTCTGTAACTGTTCAACGACTTCCGGTGAAAAGGAATTTCCCTTAATAATTTCATAGGAATTAAAACAGAGTGCAGTCTTTACCACCTGAATATCGATGATTTTTTTTGCGCACTTTTGCAGTACTGTATCATTTGCTGAAGCTTGTAAACGCGTGTAGTAGCGCTTGTTAATAGCCTCTTCAAAAGCCTCAAGATCTCCTGCAAGAATATCAGCACGGTACTGTGTGATAATTTCACCGTAGGAAGTTTTTTCAAGCTCAGTGAGGACTTCATCCAAAGACATTTCACTAAAACGTTTTACAGAGAATTCTCTGTCAGTAAACATACTTTCTAAAACTTCATGTGCAAAGGTAGGATTAAGTTTAGCACGAATAGCTCCCATGACAAACTCTAAGGTTTCCTTACTTAACAAAATTTTGAAAAAAGGCTTATATTTATTTGGTGTATACTGAATGATATTATACATACACTGAAGACGGTACTCGCGAATTCTTCGTTGTACTTTTTCTTCAGGAAATGACTCATTTACCAATTCTGAAAGATGCAATTGTTTTTTCTCATCAATTGCAACCAAAGAATCATGATACCCTAAATGGGCGAGATTTTTCAGTTCTTTTTTGGAAATGAACCTTGCTCTTGCAGCTCTAAGACGAGAAGCACCATAAGCAAATGGCGCGACGCGAAATGCTGGCATGACTATTAACATAATCAATAACAGCAATGCAATACCTGCAAGACCAATTAATATCATCATAGTAATTCACGCACCTTGGCATAGATTATGCCTTTCTGTTCTTGAAGAAACTCATCAATATCAAATTCTCGTTGTGCACCAGATGCTAAGGTACCTACAATCTTATTATCTTGACGAGTTTTTGCTCCTGCCATTTTTGTAGCAGCAGGAACTTCAAGTTCTGTAACATCTCCAAGTGAAGCAATGATTGCTTTGAGCATACTTGCTTTTAGCATTTCATTCTTGACCTCTTCTTGGATGTCTTTTACAACTGAAGATTGTGCAGCTAATTTCTCATGTTCTTGGCGCAGTCTCATCATATTCTCCTGTTGGAGAACGTAATCCTTTCGCTGCTTTTCTAATGAGAGCTCAAGCTGACGCAGTTCAACAGCCTTACTTTCCTTGTACTCTTTATTCAATCGTGCAAGATGCTGTTTATGCTCTGCTTTGAGTGTAGCTATCTTTTCTTCAGTTGCTTTCTTAATCTCAGAAATGAGATAAGCGCTATTGTCTCTAATCATTTTTCTCTAATTACCGTATACGAACATTAACAAGACCGCAATAACGAAACCGTAAATAGCTTGCGTTTCTGGTAAAGCTGCAAAGACCATCATCTTTCCTAAAAGAGATTTGTCCTCTGCGGTTGCACCTGCTGCTGCAGCTGATGCCATACCTTGACCAATTCCAGAACCACATGCTGCGATTCCAATTGCGAGACCTGCGCCGATTGCGATAAGTCCTATTGTTTCAACCATAGTTTTTATTCACCTATAATTCTTCTTGTACTTTTTTTGTTGTGAAAGCAACAAAAGGTTTTCCGCCCGCTTCATAGAATTGACTAAAAAACTCTATGTAATGAAGACGCACGGAATGAATGCTGCTTCCCAAAATGTTAAGGGCAAAGTTAAAGAGATGCCCTACAATGAGAACAAAGATTAACAGTACTGTCCCGACATAGGGAAGACCGCCAACTAAGTTACCAATGATATTAATGCCCAGAGCAATTCCACCTGTTGCTAATGCAAGAGCGAGGAGTCTGGCGTAACTGAACCATGTGCCAATGAAACCAGTAATTTCCATAAGACCCATGAGTTTACTTTTGTAAATAAATAATGCAAATGATGCGCCAAGGATAATCCAAGAAATGGATCCTAAGCCTAAAAATAATGCTGCTCCTCCAAGTTGAAGTAACCAAATGGATAGAACGCCAATCGTGTTTTTTCTTAGAGCGAGAGCAAGACCTAAATTAATGTGCACCAGACCAACAACTAAGGAAGTAATAAGTATGGTTTGCGCGTTTGCAAAGGGATCGAAAAGTAATGGAGTGAGACCAAAAAGATTACCAAAAAAAGAACCAAAGAGTGCTCCAAAGACCATAGTCGATATACCGCATACGGCCAAGACTACACCTGCGTTTCTTAGGACGGGAGCGTCCGTAGAACTTTTTGCAAGCAAAGCAATACTAATCATAACTACTAATAAACCATACCCGATATCGGAAAACATAAACCCGAAAAACAGAGGAATAAAAATCGACAAATAAACAGTAGGATCAATCTGCCCATATAAGGGAAGACCAAACATCCTTGTAATGAAAGCGAAATGCTTCACGTAAGGTACATGAGAAAGCTTGACAGGAATGTCTTTTTCTTGTTCCAACTCAGTAATATGTAACGGAATTGGAGGATCTAATCGCTTAAGCACATTTACAGGAACATAGCCTTGTAAAGAAAAGGTTTGTTGTGTCGCGAGCATGAACGAAGTTTTTTCATAACGTTCACGGTACATAGTAAACTCATTTTTTAATCGGCGCACTTCAGATAAATTATCTACTGCAAGATCTTTAAGTTGATTCTCAACCGCCTCTAACTGTGCCTTGTCCTGCGCGTACTTTTTTCTATCCTTAATGCCATCAAGACTAATACTTTCTTCAATAACTGAGAGATCAAGAGGATTTCTTGACGCATAAAGTTTTTCATGTTTGATATATTGCGCTTGCGAGCATTGCAGTAAAGTGTAGTCAAATTCAATAATTTTTGTTCCAGGTAAATCTTCATGTTCACCTTCAAAAAGCAAAGTTTTGCTAAACTTAGCAGAAAGCATATCTTTTGAGATATCAAAAGGAAGAGGTTCAAGAAGTTCTCGTTTCTTATCCAAACGAGTAATTTCTTCAAGTAACTCTGTTCGTTCTTTTGCAAGCTCAGGAACAAAAGATAATTTTTCTTTTACACTCTCAACAGATTGTTTAGCTTGCGCGTAGGTTTGTTGCTGAGAGAATACTTTGACTTTTTTTTGAAAAGGAGAGAGAATTTCATCATATCCTTTGATAGTTAAAAGAAGACGTGCAACTTCTGATAAGCGATCAAGTGCTTGTGCCCGCGGAAGCTCGTGCGTGTTTTTCGCAGATTCCTGAGAACTCAGATGCATGACGCCTAGTTGGTGCAGATAATCAAGCGTTTTTTGACGATGTTTTGCTAAGCCAATAATCTCAACACGCTTTACTTTTTCAATTGCCATTTTATGTGTGTAAGAATATCAGCAACAACTGTCTTTTTTTGAGCAGAAGTCAGAGAATAGGAAGGAGAAGAGTGACGTTTTTGCTTTGCTTGAAATTTTTTCTTCAGCGCAGCAAGTTCTGTAGCGTGAGCTGCCAAGAGAGCTTCTTTTTCTTCTAAAAACTTCGTCTGTAGTGCGAGTTTTTTTGCTCGTGATTTTTCTTCTAATTGTGCTTCAGTACTGGAAAGTAGAGCTTCTTGCTCTTTTTCAGTTTTCACAACTTGTTGAATCATATCCATATGGCGTGCAGGACGCGAAATTAGTTTTTAAAGCTTACTGTTTGTGTAGAAAATAAATACGTCTACGTAAAGAATTCTTAGCAATTTTTTGCATAATATTTAGGCTGCGTATTTTCTTTCTTGGAATTTCTTGTAATGCACAAATTCTAATTCATAGCCATTCAAAGTATAGTCTTTCACTTGAGGATTCAACAAGGCAATCATTTGCCCCGTGAGTGCATCAGTTTCTCTGCCCGGTTTTGTTGCTTTCACAATAACCTTATTTCCATATTGTTTAAACTCAGCAGAAATACCTGCGTACTCCCAAGATTTTGGTCGACTCACAAAGGCATCAAGAAATTTTTCTAGATTTTGGAAATTTTCTACCATCTAGAATTTAATTCTAGGAAAGGAAGTATATAATCTTTTGGGAAATTGAAATGAGTTACATAAAAAAGTTGAGAATTATTTGGCGTGTTCAAATACGGACTCGCGTTTTAAGAAATATGCTCAAAAATAAAATTATTTTTGGCACCCTACAAACAAGTTTGTAAGGAAATGGCACCACGACCCGGATTTGTTGAGAAAATAATTATTTTCGAGACCCTGAAAAATTTTTAATTTTTTGGGCCCAAATAACTGTGGTTATTTAGGGCATATCGGAAATTTCTCAAATTTCCTCAATGAACCGAGGTTCAAATCCTTGACTATGAACATCTACAGATAATTGAGAAGGAACGCCACGACCCGGATTTGAACCGGGAATTCCAAAGGAACACGCTTTCCAGGCGTGCGCAATACCAGATTATGCGATCGTGGCGAAATGAAAATGAGCCAAAGAGCGCATGACAGACAATTAGATTGACGCTTTATGCGATTGTGGCAATGAATTGGAGGTGAAGTGCAACGGAAGCATGCCAGTCAAGAAACACTTGACGTTGTATGCAATCATATACATAAAGAGAAAATAAAAGAAAAATAAAACTTTGTGTGAATTTTCAAGCTCCCCTATGAACATTAATGGCTCTGCACCATTTCTATTTTGTCAAAATAATTTGACAAGCCGAGATGGTCTAAACCATCTCGATCTCTATGTTTAACCCTTCTGGGATTGGGACACGCATAATCAGACGTAAGGCTCGTTCATCAACACCAATATCAATAAGACGTTTATGAATTCTCATTTCATAACGTTCCCACGTAGCTGTACCTTCACCATCAGGACTCTTTCGAGTAGTGATTTTCAGCTTTTTAGTAGGAAGAGGTATTGGACCTCGAAGAACAACGCCAGTCTTTTCTGCGATAGACTTGATATATTCACAGGTTTTATTGATTTTGTCAATTTCACTAGACGCTAGTTTAATTCTTGCTTTTTGCATTTGTTTAACCTGTTTATTATTTCATGTGTCTATCATAAAAACCGCGAGATTTTTAGGATTTGCATAGGCCGATAATGGCTTTCTGTTTTTAAAGGTGGCGAATTGAAACGGATGTTTCAATGATTAAAGGAAAAAAAAAATAAATTGTTTCCCGAAGGAAACTAAAGTATATTCCTAAACTTGTTTTTCAACTAAGTCAATACACATACCAGCTGCAACAGTGCTACCGGAATCTCGGATAGCGAAGTTTGCTAGTTGTGGGAACTCTGCTTTTTTCTCAATAACAAGAGCTTGCATAGGTTTAATTTTAACAATTGCAGCGTCTCCGTTTTTGATAAAGTCAGGCTTCTCAACAGTTTCTGGACTTACTTTTCGAGTAATCTCAGTGATTTGACAAGCTACTTGAGCAGTGTGGATGTGGAAAACCGGAGTATAACCAACAGTGATAACACTTGGGTGGTTTAATACAACAATTTGACCAGTAAACTCACTTACTACAGTAGGTGGATTGTCAACAGGACCAATAACATCTCCTCGTGCAAGATCTTTTTTACCAAAACCTCGAACAGAGATACCTACGTTGTCACCAGGAATAGCTTCTTTTTGTTGTTCGTGATGTGCTTCAATAGTTTTACACTCACCAACTACACCAGTACCATCTCGACCAGGCATTGCTTTAATTTTGTCTCCAATTTTAAGAATACCAGTTTCAATTCGACCTACAGGAACTACACCAATACCAGTGATACTGTAAACGTCTTGTACAGGAAGTCGTAGAGGAAGACCTGTTGGTTTGTCAGGAACACTTAAATCTTCCATGTAACCTAAGATTGTTTTACCAGTGTACCAAGGCATATTTTCAGATTTATTTACAACATTATCTCCTTTTAGAGAAGCAATTGGAATAAATGGAATATTTTCTGTATTGTATCCTACGCTTTTTAGGAGAGTAGTAACTTCAGCTTTAACTGTGTTAAATCGGTCTTCAGAATAATCTTGAAGATCCATTTTGTTAATACCAACCATTAACTGAGTAACTCCTAGAGTTCGGCTCAGGAAAACGTGCTCTTTTGTTTGAGAATTGATACCGTCGTTAGCTGCAACAATAAGTACACCAGCGTCTGCTTGGGACGCACCAGTAATCATGTTTTTAACGAAGTCTCTGTGCCCTGGAGCATCAATAATAGTGAATTCATATTTTTCACTTACAAACTTTTTGTGTGCAAGGTCAATAGTTACACCACGTTCTTGCTCTTCTTTAAGACCATCCATAACGTAAGCAAACTCAAAACCTGCTTTACCTAATTGCTCAGCTTTTTCACGAAGCTTTCGCATTTGCTGTTCTGAAACATTACCACTATCAAACATCAGTCGTCCTACAGAAGTAGACTTACCGTGGTCAACGTGTCCGATAAATACTAAATTAATATGTTCTTTTTTATCTGCCATAATTATTACCCCCTAATACTGTATTAGGTTACTCTTGACAAGGTCAATGAGCAGTGTCAGGAAACGCGAATTGGTTTATAAACCTTGTGGCTGGAGCATAACGCGATAAATAGTTCAGTCAACAACAGTATATTGCTCGGACCACATAGCTATTCCTCCAGCTAAGTCCACAACTTGAGAAAAACCCTGCGCATGCAAATACTCTCGCACCTGCTGCGAACGGTTGCCGTGCCAACAATACACAAGAATACATTTCTTTTTAGGCAATTTAGCTAATTGTTCATACGCATCAGCTGTACTAAGCGCAATATGAATTTGATTTGTGTTAATACGGCCAAACATTTCAAGTTCTGCAGCTTCTCGAATATCTAGAAGGACAGCATCACTCTGATTCATTAAACGACGAAATTCATCAACAGAAACTTGAGTATTCATATTTTCTTAAAAAAAAAGAAAAGACCCTAAGGGCAAATTATAAAGAAGCGAACCATTTTTGCGCTAATGGGCCAAGCACAGGTACTTCTTTTTTTGTTCCTTGAACTGCAGAAATTAATCCGATAATCCAGAAGACAAATATTACGATTGCCAAAATCCAACCAAGCACAGGAATCCAGCCTAGTACAGCTGCAGCAATAATGAGCAGTAAGGACTGTCTGATGTGAAAACTTGCAAATTTATCTTTTTTGTCTTGATTAAGCACGAGTGCGATAACCCAACCAATAATTGTAATGTAACTAACAATAGCAATTGTTTTTCCTTTCATTTTTTATCTCCTTTAATAAACGGTATCGTCAGAGGATATACATATAGCTTTCCTTCCGACGCGCGAACTGCTGCAATAATACAAAATATTGCATTACATATAACAACTGCGATGAGCACCAGAATCCCAACAAACGCAATAATAAGAAGTACGCCAAAAAGAGAATACAGTGCTGCGCTCAGTTGCCAGTTAAGAGCTTCCCGCGAATGCTCTTTCATCAGTTTTTCTTCTGACACCAAATAGGTGATAAGCGGTCCTAAAAAACCGACAAATAATCCTAAAAGATGAGGGAGAATAAGCTCTGATGAGTTTTTCTTTACCATAACCTAACTAAAACTAATTTTATTTAAAAATATTCCTATAAAAAAAGAAAAAAGAGTGCCCAAAGGGCAAAAAAATACAACTAGTCAGTCTTCAAGCCTTTTCGAGACTTAATTTGACCTTGAATTTTTGCTTGAAGCTCATCAGGAAGACGTTCGAAGGTTTGCGCAATAACGCTACTTGTTCCTCGGCCACCAGTACTGCTTCGCAGATCACTAGCAAGACCAAACATTTCACCAACAGGCATTTTTGCTTTTACAGAAACCATCATTCCTTTCTGTTCCATGTCAAGCAATTGTCCACGTTTGTTGGAAATCAGTTTGGAAATTTCACCCATGTATTCTTCAGGAGCTTCAAACTGTAAGGTTTGTACTGGTTCGTAAAGAAGCGGTTTTGCTTGCTGCATCGCTTCTCGAATACCATCTCGAACTGCAGGATACATTTGTGCAGGACCACGGTGAATTGCGTCTTCGTGAAGTTTTACATCAGCAAGCGTTACTTTGATACCAAAGCAAGGTTCATGTGCAAGACCGCCACTTTTCATGACATCTTCAAACATATCTAGACAGAGTTCCATGATTTCATTAATCTGAACAATACCTCGAGTACCATCAATGAAAATGTTACCATCAAAGACATCTTTTACTTTGTCTGCAACTTTTGTATCATAGCCACAATCAACAAACTTGTTACGGAATTCAAGATCTTTTTTCTTAACTCGACCAGAAGGAATGTCGCCTGCTTTGATTTTATTACGGACATTTTCTTCCAATGGTTCCACGTAGAAATATAATCTATTGTGTTTGTTTGGAGATTTTCCTTCAGTTGCTTCTTCATTTTTACCAGTAACGGTTTCACGGTAAACAACTACAGGAGGAGAAGTAGTAACTTCAACACCTTTCTCTTTCACAATTCGATTTTCAATAATTTCTAAGTGTAGCTCACCCATTCCACTCATCAAGTGCTCACCAGTTTCTTGGTTGATTTCTATGTTCACGGAAGGATCTTCTTTAGATACTTGAATAAGAACTTCAACAAGTTTAGGAAGGTCGCTTGGTCTTTTCGCTTCAATAGCTTTTGTAATTACCGGATCAAAGATATGACTTAATTGTTCAAAAGGTTCAACATCATGACCTTGCAGGGAAACAGTTTCACCAGGGAAAGCGCCTTTTAGACCACCAACACCAATAATATTTCCTGCAGGAACATTATCTACGATTTCTTTTTTTGCACCGTTGTAAATGTAAATCTGCTGTGTTCGAACATTTTGATTTGCTTTATGTAAGAATGCACTCAAACCTTTTTTCATCGTACCAGAGTACAGACGACCCATACAGATTTCTCCAGCTTGCGGATCAACAACTACTTTGGTGACTACAAACATGAGTTCTCCTTTTGGATTAGCTGTTGTAAGATCTTTTCCTACTTGACTTTCTAAGTCACCATGCCAGAATTTAGGAATTCGATACGGCGCAGCTTGTGTTGGATCAGGATGGTGTTTAACAGAAGCAGTAAGAAGTACGTCATGTAGAGGTGCTCGCTTCGCCATAGCTTTTCGAGCTTCTTCAGACCCTTCATTATATGCATCAATAATTTCTTTGAAAGAAACGTTTTTCGCTTGCATGTACGGAACACTTAAAGCCCAGTTGTGAAAGGCACTACCAAAACATACACTTCCATCTTGTACATTTACTTGCCATTTTTCTCCAAGACCAGGTTCTGCAATTTCCATAATAAGACGGTTTACATCCATAATAGTTTTTGTAAATCGTTCCATCATAGCTTCAGGAGTTAACTGTAATTCCTTGATAAGCCGGTCAGCCTTGTTGATAAAAAGAACTGGTTTTACTCGTTCTCGAAGAGCTTGCCTGAGAACAGTTTCTGTTTGAGGCATAATACCTTCAACAGCACAGCAAACTACTACTGCACCATCAACTGCTCGCATTGCTCGTGTTACGTCTCCACCAAAATCAACGTGTCCAGGAGTATCAATTAAATTAATTAAATATTCTGTCCCGCCAACAGTGTGTACCATAGATACCGCTGCAGAATCAATAGTGATTCCTCGTTCAGCTTCGTCTTCATGAAAATCAAGAGCTACTGCTTTACCAGCTAAATCTTCACTCATCATTCCAGCTCCAGCTAGAAGGTTGTCTGATAATGTTGTTTTACCATGATCAATATGTGCTGCAATAGCAATATTTCGAATCAGAGTAGGTTTTTTCATTGCCGCCATTACACGGTCTGCCATTTTTGCCATTCTAAATCATCCTCGAGTATGTTTTTTGTGCACGAGTTCGTAACTGTGCAATTCTTCTGGTGTGAACCAGAGTTTAATTTCATGTTCTGCTTCATCAATTTCGCCTGAGGCATGAACAATATTTCGTAAACTTAAATCTTGGTTATCCCCATCATCAACATAGGAATACGTCAAGTGTGCGTAATCTCCTCGGATAGTTCCGGGAGCCGCAGAGTGCGGTTCGGTACTGCCAACCATTTTTCGAACAAGTTTTACTGCGCTTGGACCTTCAAGTACGAATGCAACCACAGGACCGCTTGTCACATATTTTTCTACAGGCGGATAAAATGATTTTTCCACATGTGCTGCGTAATGTTTTTTTGCATGTGCTGCGTCAGCCCATACCATTTTCATACCTACAATTGTAAGACCTACTCGTTCAAATCGAGTAAGGATTTCTCCTACAATTCCCCGTTCAACCCCATCGGGCTTGACAAAAACTAATGTTCGTTCCATAGTCGTTTACCTATATTCAATATCAGCAAATAATAATTTGCCAAAAGGAAATAAAAATGCTCAACTGAGCAAAAACTAATTCTTCTTTCCGCCTTTGATGCTTCTAAAAAGTTTTGTCCAAGGTGTGACTCGAGCTTTATACTTTTTGTCTACTTGGTTTTTCTGACATTTAGAAGAACAGAATCGAAAATTAGTACCATCTTTACGTACGTATAACTTTCCAGTACCTGGTGTAATGGTTTTTCCACAAAAATCACAATCTACCATTTTGAGTACCTAAATGTTTCCTCGGCCAGTTTTATTTAATGGTCGTGCTTCAAACTCAGTTTCTCGTAACATGAGAGTGTCGCCCACTTGAACTGGACCTCGTACGTTTCGTCGCAGAATTTTGTTCTTGTCTCGGCCATCAAGCACTTTACATCGCACTTGAATAGCTTCGCCACGAGTACCTGTTCGTCCAACTACCTCTTCGACAGTTGCAGGAACAGCTTCGGTGAACAATGAACCGCTAGAGGCTTTATCCTTAGAATTTTTATCTTTTGATTTTTTATCCTCAGCCATTTTCTTTGTTCCTCACTCTACTCTTCTGCTGGGCTAGCGTTTACGTTTTTGATTAAGTCTTTTGCTTCGCCTGCTTCAACAACTGCAATTGCAACTGCTGGAACACCTAAACCTGCAGCAGTACCTAATTCCTCTCGGGATGGTACGGTGATGCATGGAATATTCTTTTCTTTTGCAAGAAGTGGAATATGCATGGTAATTTCTTTTGGACTTACGTCCTCTGCTACTGCGACAAAAACTGCTTTAGAACGCTCAATTGCTTTGGTAACTTCATTAGTTCCTCGTTTAAGCGCGCCAGTTTTTTTCGCTACTTCAATAATTTCGTATGCGGTATCACTCATTGTGTTGTTCCTCATTTATTTTTGAATTAGGAGAAGTAATCTTACTCCACAATTCCTCAATCAGGCACATACATGCCTTCATTTATCACGGGATATGTGATGTAGGCAGAAGAAACGCAAGTTTATTTATAAATATATGTACTTACTGAGAATATTTAAAATAATCATTCTTATTTAAATAGTCGACAATAGACTCGAAATAAGATGAAAACGTAGGAGAGTACATGAAACTTGGTTGAAACCAAGCACGAACATTTTTCTCATCAAAACCCTTCGGGCCCCAGTCTTTTGGATACTGAAGTTCATGAACAAGAGCATCAAGTTTGTCAATTGCATGAGCAAATTTAGCTTCATTAGTTCGATTTTCCCGAAATTCAGTGTCGCACTCTAGCAGCTTCGCACCAATA
>CAZHNR010000027.1:0-600 GCA_964534065.1 uncultured Methanosarcinales archaeon | reverse complement strand
TTGCTGATCTTTATCTTTACGAGCTTCACGTTCAGAGATATTAATATCTCTTGTTACAATCTCCACATCATCGTGATATAATAATAAGTCATAAACTCGTAATTTATCTACCTGAAAAAATTCAGTTTCATTAATAAAAAAATAATCAGCAAGTTTTAAAGCTGAATATACATGTTCAGCAGTAGTTTCTTTTCGTGTGTAATTCACCCCATCTTTTTCATCAAAATAAGTATTAGAACAACTTCGTGGAACTTGTTTTAATTTGTATAGTTCAAGGATTTTTTTGAAATCTCTAAATTCCTGCATAAAAAAAGAAGAAGCAAGTTGTATTTTTAAATTATTAGAAAAAAGAAAAAGGTGGCTTAAAGCCACAAAAATATAGTTTATCTTCTAAAATAGCCAATTACTAATTAAAGCAATGACAAATAGGATGACAAATATATAAAATAATATTTTAGCTATTCCTGCTGCGGCTGCAACAATTCCACCGAATCCAAAGATTGCGGCAACAATTGCAATACCGAGGAATATTAATGCCCATGTTAGTAATGCCATAGTGTACCTCCTGTTAGTTGTTTACTATATTGTTTTACTATTAAA